>DATBSV010000052.1:0-2858 GCA_036559685.1 Casimicrobiaceae bacterium | reverse complement strand
CGGCACCGGCGTGGCGAGGACCGGCGCGACCGAGGCGACCGTCTCGCCGCCCGCGAGCAGCGACTCGACGACGACCTCGCCGCTGCCGCGCTGCGCGATGCCGAGCCGGTGCGCGGCCGCATACGACAGGTCGACGATGCGACCGTGCAGGAACGGGCCGCGGTCGTTGACGCGCACGACCACCGAGCGGCCCGACGCGACGCTGGTCACGCGCGCGTACGACGGGATCGGCAGCGTCGGGTGCGCGGCCGTCATCGCGAACATGTCGTAGACCTCGCCGGTCGACGTGCGCTGGCCGTGGAACTTGCGGCCGTACCACGATGCCATGCCTTGCTCGCGGTAGGGCGCGAGCGCGGTCGCCGGCACATACGCGCGGCCCATCACGACGTAGGGCCGGTTGGCGTAGCGGTGCAGCGCTTCGGCGCGCGGCACGGCGTCGGGGATCGCGTCGATGCCGCCGGGAACGCTGTCGGGCGGGCCGTCGTCGGCGTAGTAGCGCGACGACGACGGCGGCGCGGTCGGCGCTGGCGCGGACGGCGCGTCGGTCGGCTTCACCGTCGCGCACGACGCGACGATCGCGGCGACGATCGCGGCGACCGCCGCCACGGCGGCGCGCTTCGCAAACGTGTCGGCGAGCGGGAACCGCATCGGGGCGTAGCATACGCGCTCGCTCCGCGCCCGACCACGATGGCCACGCACCTTTTCGCGTTCAATCCCAAGCTGTGGAACTGGCCGTCGCTCGCCGGCGACATCCGCACGCTCGCGCGCCGCGGGCACTTCGACACCGAGTGGTCGTGCGGCCGCTTCCGCGCGATCGAGCCGGGGAGCCGCGCGTTCATGGTGAGGCTCGGCGTCGCGCCCAAGGGCCTGATCGGCTCGGGCGTCGTGATGACCGCCCCGGCCGAGCGCGATCACTGGATCGATTCCAAGCGCGCCGCCGGCGCGCTCGCGCGGTCGGTCGTGCTGCGCCTCGACCAGCTGTTCGAGATGCCGTTGATCACCTTCGACGAGCTCGACGTCCCGCCGTGGAGGCGCTTCCGCTGGGGCGTGCGCGCGTCGGGCACGCGGCTGCCCTCCGCGCTCGCCGACGCGCTGGAGCCGTGGTGGGCCGAGCGCGTCGAGACGGCGAGCGCCGCACGCGCGGCCGCGCCGCGCAAGGCGCGACGCCGATGACGACAGCATCGATCCATGCGGTCCTGCGCGACGACTACGAGGCGATCCCGTACGTCGGCCGTCCGAACCCATTCAGCGAGCCGGGCCGCCTGCACGCGATCGCGCACCTCCACGGGTTGACGGTGCCGCCGCGCGCGACGCTTTCGGTGCTCGAGATCGGGTGCGGCGACGGCTCGAACCTGATCCCGCTCGCGGAAGCGCATCCGGAGGGCCGCTTCGTCGGCATCGACCAGTCGACGAGGCTGTGCGCCAGCGCGCGCGAGATGGCCGGCGCGCTCGGTCTTCGCAACACGAGCGTGATCGAAGCGGACCTCCGCGCGCTGCCGCGCGACCTCGGCCGTTTCGACGTCGTCGTCGCGCACGGCTTCTATTCGTGGGTGCCGCCGGACGTGCGCGACGCGATGTTCGACGCGATGGTCGCGCACCTCGCGCCGCACGGCGTCGCGTTCGCGAGCTACAACCTCCTGCCCGGCGCGTGGATTCGCCGCATCGGCTGGGACGCGATGAACTTCCACATCCGCACCGACGCCGACCCGGTCCAGCGCGTGGCGCACGCCCGCGAGGTCATCGGCACGTTCGTCGACGCGTGGCGCGCGCAGGAAGGGCCGCCCGCCATGGCCGCCGAGAGCTTCGCGCACGAGAACGAGCGCACCGACGGCGGTTTCGCGCACGACAACCTGTCGCGCGTGAACGAGCCGGTGTACTTCACGCAGTTCGTGCAACACGCCGGGCTCCGCGGGCTCGCCGTGTTCGCGGACGCCGACCCCGCGACGCTTTCGTACGGCGGCGCGAGCGCCGAATACCGCGTACGGCTGGACGCTCGCCCGCCGGTCGCGCGCGACCAGATGCTGGACTTCGTGCACGCGCGGACGCTGCGCCAGTCGCTCATGGTGCCGGTCGAAGCCGCCTCGCGCGCGAAGCTCGACGTGTCGCGCGCCGCCGGCCTCCATTTTTCCGCGACGATGGCAATGGTGCAGCAGCGCGAGCGCGCCGCCGATGCCGCGAGCGCGCTGCTCCTCGAGCGCTTCCCGGCCACCGTGCCGTTCGACGAGCTCTCGCGCGCGCTCGGGTGGCCCGCCGACGCGCCGTCGCGCGTCTTCGCGCTGTGCATCGCCGGCCTGGCCGACCTGCACGTCGCGGCGCTGCCGATCGCGTCGCGTCCGACGCGGCGGCCGACCGCGCGCGCGGTCGCGCGCTGGCAGGCGCAGCGCCGGCCGTTCGTCGCCAACTTGAGGCACGTCGGCGTACGCCTCGCCGACGATTGCGCACGCGTGCTGTTGCCGCTGTGCGACGGCACGCGCTCGATCGACGCGCTCGTCGCGGCCGCGGCGCCGGCGGTGCCGGCAACGGAAGCGTCCGATGTTCGCGCTGCGGTCGAAAGGCGCCTCGCGCAATTCGCCTCCGCCGCGCTGCTCGAGGCCTGACCGGGCGCTTCGCATGCTCGACCGGCTCGCCGCCGACACCGTCGTCGCGCTGCACCTCGCGTTCGTCGTGTTCGCCGCGCTCGGCGGCATGCTCGCGTGGCGCCGCCTCGGCTACGCGGGGTTTCACCTGCCCGCGCTCGCGTGGGCCGCGTACGTCGAGTTCAGCGGCACCATCTGCCCGCTTACGCCGCTCGAAAATCGCCTGCGCGCCCGCGCCGGCGAGGCGGGCTATGCGGGAAGCTTCGTCGAGCATTACCTGAT
>DATBSV010000051.1:0-3849 GCA_036559685.1 Casimicrobiaceae bacterium | reverse complement strand
GATCTCGGCGAGCGCCTTGCGGGCGGTGGCGACGACGACCGCGCCGGCGGGCGTGAGCGACGCGAGCCGCTTGCCCTGGCGCACGAACACCTTGAGCCCGAGCTCGTCCTCGAGCTGCCGGATCTGCTTGCTGATGCCCGGCTGCGACGTGAAGAGCGCCTCGGCGGCGTCGGAGACGTTGAGGCCGTGGTCGACGACGGCGGCCAGGTAGCGCAGCTGCTGGAGGTTCATCCGGCTTATAGCTTCATGCGAGTTCGAGACCGTTATTATATAACCAGATACGATGTCGCAGCGCTTCGCCCTCCACCCGACGCACCCGCAGCCGCGGCTCATCCGGCAGGCGGTGGCGCTGTTGCGCGACGGCGGGCTGATCGTCTATCCGACCGATTCCTGCTACGCGCTCGGCTGCGCGCTCGACGCCTCCGGCGCGGTCGAGCGACTGCGCGCGATCCGCGGCATCGACGATCGCCATCACCTGACGATCGTGTGCCGCGACCTTGCGCAGGCCGGCCGCTACGTGCGCCTCGACAACTGGCAGTTCCGCGTCGTGCGGCAGGGGGTCCCGGGGCCGTATACGTTCGTGCTGCCGGCGACGAAGGAGGTGCCGCGCCGCCTCAAGCACGCCCGCCGCGGCACGCTCGGCGTGCGCGTGCCGGCGCACGCGGTCGCGATGGCGCTGGTCGAGGAGCTTGGCGACCCGCTGCTGTCGTCGTCGCTAATCCTTGCAGGCGAAGATGCGCCGCTGAACGACGGCGACGCGATCATGGCGGCGGTCGGCTCGCGCATCGACGCGTTCGTCGACGCGGGCCCGTGCGCCGGCGAGCCGTCGACCGTCATCGACCTCTCCGCGCCGCCCGGCGAGATCGTGCGACTCGGCCGCGGCGACCCGGCGGCGCTGGGGCTTTAGCCGGGGCCCTCGACCCTGCCGCCCACGCGGGCAACCCGGATGCGGTAGAATGCCCCCCGATGGACCTGTCGCTCGAGCGGATCGCGCTGGCCGCGATTCCGATCATTCTGGCGATCACGGTGCACGAGGCGTCCCACGGATACGTGGCACGGATGTTCGGCGACGGCACGGCGTGGATGCTGGGCCGCGTCACCCTGAACCCGCTGAAGCACATCGACCCGATCGGGACGGTGCTCGTGCCGCTCGCCACGCTTTGGCTCGGCGGGTTCCTGTTCGGATGGGCGAAGCCGGTGCCGGTCAACTTCGGCAACCTTCGCCACCAGCGCCGGGACTCGCTTCTGGTGGCCGCGGCGGGTCCGGGGTCGAACTTCGTGATGGCGCTCGCGTGGGCGGCGCTGTTCGGCGTGGCGTCGGGCGGCGGAGCGTTCGCCAGCGCCGGCCTCCAGTACATGGCTTTCGTCGGAGTCGTCATCAACGTGTCGCTGATGGTGCTGAACCTGCTGCCGATCCTGCCGCTCGACGGCGGGCGCATCGCGTTGTCGCTCCTTCCGCGCCAGCTCGCGAACCCGTACTCGAGCACCGAGCGCTTCGGGTTCCCCATCATCATCGTGCTGATCGTGACCGGCGTGCTCGGCGTCGTGATGCGGCCGTTCTTCCGCGCTTCGTTCGTCGCGATCGAGGCGCTGACCGGCGTCGACCTGCCCCCCGGGCTCTAGAGCAGAACCAAGGCATGTTCACCGACCGCGTGCTGTCCGGCATGCGTCCCACCGGGCGCATGCACATCGGCCACTACCACGGCGCGCTGCGCAACTGGATACGGCTCCAGGAGGAGCACGAGTGCCTGTTCTTCGCGGCCGACTGGCACGCGCTGACGACGCATTACGACGAGCCCGAGAAAATCTCGGACACGGTGTGGGAGATGTTCGTCGACTGGCTGGCGGCCGGCCTCGACCCGACGCGCGCGACGCTGTTCATCCAGTCGCAGATCGCCGAGCACGCCGAGCTGACGCTGCTGCTCGGCATGATCTCGCCGGTCGGCTGGCTCGAGCGCGTGCCGACCTACAAGGACCAGCAGCAGCGCCTGTCCGACCGCGATCTGTCGAACTACGGCTTCCTCGGCTACCCGGTGATGCAGAGCGCCGACATCCTGATCTACCGCGCCAACATGGTGCCGGTCGGCGAGGACCAGGTGTCGCACATCGAGCTCACGCGCGAGATCGCGCGGCGCTTCAACCACATCTACGGGCAGGAGGCCGGCTTCGAGGACAAGGCGAAGGCGGCGGTCAAGAAGCTCGGCGCGAAGAAGGCGAAGCGCTACAACGAGCTGCGCACCGGTTTCCAGGAGAAGGGCGACGAGGCCGCGCTGATGTCCGCGCGACAGCTCCTCGAGGACACGCAGAACCTGTCGCTCGGCGACCGCGAGCGGCTGTTCGGCTGGCTGGAGGGCTCGCGCCGCGTGATCCTGCCCGAGCCGCAGCCGCTCCTCACCGAGGCGCCCAAGGTGCCCGGGCTCGACGGCCAGAAGATGTCGAAGTCGACCGGCAACGCGATCTTCCTGCGCGAAGAGCCCGCCGAGGTCACGCGCAAGATCCGCACGATGCAGACCGACCCGGCGCGCGTGCGCCGCAGCGACCCCGGCAATCCGGAAGCCTGCCCGGTGTGGCCGCTGCACAAGATCTACTCGAGCCAGGAGACGCGCGACTGGGTGTGGAAGGGCTGCACGACTGCGGGCATCGGCTGCCTCGAGTGCAAGCAGCCGGTGATCGACGCGATCCTCAAGGAGCAGGCGCCGATGCACGAGCGCGCGCAGAAGTACCTCGACGATCCTCAGCTCGTGCGCAACATCGTCGCCGACGGCTGCGAGCGCGCGCGCAAGCTCGCCGAGGAGACGATGGGCGACGTGCGCGAGGCGATGGGCCTCAAGTACGCGTGATGCGATGACCGCCGAATCCTCCCTCGACCTCGAGCACCCGTCGCCCGCGCCGAAGCCGGTCGCGCGCGTCTACGGCGAGCCGCTCGCCGAGATGCCGCTCGACCTCTACATCCCGCCCGAGGCGCTGGAGGTGTTCCTCGAGACCTTCGAGGGACCGCTCGACCTGCTGCTCTACCTCATCCGCAAGCAGAACATCAACGTCCTCGACATCCCGATGGCGGAGCTCACGCGTCAGTACCTGGGCTACGTCGAGATGATGCGGCGCACGCAGCTCGAGCTCGCGGCCGAGTACCTGCTGATGGCCGCGGTGCTGATCGAGATCAAGTCGCGCCTGCTGTTGCCGCGCCCGCCGGCGGCGGACGGGCAGGAGGTCGACGACCCGCGCGCCGAGCTGGTGCGGCGCCTGCTCGAGTACGAGCGCATGAAGGCGGCGTCGCAGGCGATCGACGCGCTTCCGCACGCCGGCCGCGACTTCGAGGTCGTGCGCGTGTGGTTCGATCGCATCGCGACGCAACGCTTCGCGAACGTCGAGGCCGAAGACCTCCGCACGGCGTGGGCGGGACTCGTGCAGCGCGCGAGGATCAACCGTCACCACCTCGTGTCGCGCGAGCAGCTGTCCGTGCGCGCCGAGATGAGCCGCATCCTGAAGCGCCTCGCGGGCGGGCGCTACGCCGAGTTCACCGCGCTGTTCGCCGAGCACGCCGACGTGCCGCACCTGGTCGTCACGTTCCTCGCGCTCCTCGAGCTCGCTCGCGAGCAGCTCGTCGACCTCGCGCAGGCCGAGGCCTACGCGCCGATCCACGTCCATGCCAAGGGCGTGGCGCCCTTCAGCCTCGCCGCGGATGCGACATGAACGACGACGATCGTTCGGCTGAAGCCGAACCCACCCAGCACGGCGAGGTCGGCGACCTCGCCGAGATCAAGCGCGTGCTCGAGGCCGCGCTGCTCGTCGCGGGCGAGGCGATCCCGGCCGTGCACCTCGCGCGGCTGTTCGATCCGCCGCTCGACG
>DATBSV010000050.1:0-16366 GCA_036559685.1 Casimicrobiaceae bacterium | reverse complement strand
CCTTCGCGTCGTACACACCGTGCACGAGCCCCATGAACTCCGAGGCGATGTTGCGGTGGAACCACGGCGGCCGGAACGTGTGCTGCATCGCGAGGATGCGCGGCGGGAAGATCACGAAATCGATCGTGTCGACGCCGATCGTGTCGGACGGCGACTGCAGCACGAGGAAAATCGACGGGTCCGGGTGGTCGTACGTGATCGAGCCGACCGCGTTGAAGCGCTTCAGGTCGTAGCGATACGGCACGTGCGTGCCGTGCCACGCGACCACGTCGAGCGGTGAGTGTCCGATGCGCGCCGACCACAGGTGGCCGGCGAACTTCGCGACGAGCTCGAAGTCGCCCTCGCGGTCGTCGTAGCGCGCCACCGGGATCTCGAAGTCGCGCGCGTTCGCGAGGCCGTTGCTGCCGATGACGCCGAGGTCGGGCAGCCGGAACGGCGCGCCATAGTTCTCGCACACGTAGCCGCGCGCCTTGCCGTCCGGCAGGTCGACGGCGAAGCGCATCCCGCGCGGGATCACCGCGATCTGGGTCGGCGCGACGTCGATGTGCCCGAGCTCGGTCGCGATGCTCAGGCGCCCATGCTCGGGCACGATCAACAACTCGCCGTCGGCGTCGTAGAAGTAGCGGTCCTTCATCGGCCGGTTGGCCGCGTAGATGTGGATACCGCAGCCGGTCATCGACGACGGCGAGCCGTTGCCCGCCATCGTGTTGAGCCCGTCGACGAAATCGGTCGGCTCGGTCGGCATCGGCAGCGGATCCCAACGCATCTGGTTCGGTGGCGATGGCGTATCACCGAACACGCTGACGAGGCGCTTCGCGTCGATCTGCCGGAACGGCTCGTGCATCGCCGCCGGGCGGATCCGGTAGAGCCAGCTGCGCCGGTTCGCGTGTCGCGGCGCGGTGAACGCAGTGCCCGACATCTGCTCCGCATAGAGGCCGTACGGAACCTTTTGCGGCGAGTTCTGGCCGACCGGCAGCGCGCCGGCCAGCGCCTCGCTCGCATGCTCGTTGCCGAACCCCTTCATGTAGCTCATCGCGTCGACTCCGTCACGACGTCTTCGCGCGCGGCGGCGATCGCCTCGTCGATCACCTGCGCATCGCCGATGTGGTTGGCGAGCAGCAGCACGAGCTTCGCGTTGACCTTCGCGCTCTGCGCGTCGTCGAGGTCGCGGTGCGCGGCGAGCAGACGCGCGTAGAGCTCGTCGGGCCGGTCGAGGTTGGGTTGCGAATTCAGCGCGGTCATCGATCCTCGCTTGCTAGGGCGTGCGCGAGCGCGGCATCGACCGCGCGGCGGTCGAACGCGCGCCAGCGCGCGCAAACATGCTGGTCCGGTCGCAACAGGAAGCAGGTGCCCGGACGCGCAGCATAGCGCGTCGCGCACAGGCCTTCGACGTCGTCGACGCCGCCCTCGCCCACCGTGACGACATGCACCGGCACGTCGCCGCCCGCCAGCGCCTCGACGTCCGCCGCCGGCACCGGGCCGAAGGCAAGCAGCGTGAAGCCGCCCTCGAGGTAGCGCAGCAGCCAAGGCCCGCGATCGCCGCGGACAGGCGCATCGGCTGCCGGGGCGCCAGGCTCCATCGTTCCGTCGCCGTGGGGAAAGTCCGGGTCCCGGTCGCGCGTGTTGAGCGGCGAGCCGCGCAACACCGCCGGAGTCGAGAGCCGGCCGCTGTTGACCAGCCGGCGCGCGAACGGATGGCGCTTCGCGAGCTCGAGCACCGCGTCGCGGAACGTACGCGATACCGCGCTCTTCGGCGTGATGAAGTCGGTCGAGGACGTCGACGCCGCGATGTTCTCATCCGCGGCGGCCATGCGCTCGTCGTCGTAGCTGTCGAGCAGGCGCTCGCCGGAGCGTCCGCGCACGACCAGCGCGAGCTTCCACGCGAGGTTGTCCGCGTCCTGGACGCCGCTGTTCGCACCGCGCGCGCCGAACGGCGACACCAGGTGCGCGGCGTCGCCGGCGAACAGCACGCGGCCGTGGCGGAACCGCTTCATGCGCCGGCACTGGAACGTGTAGACGCTCGCCCACTCGATCTCGAAGCGCGCGTCGGGTCCGAGCATCGCGCGAAGGCGCGGCAGGATGCGCTCGGGCTTGCGCTCCTCCTCCGGGTCCGCGTCCCAGCCGAGCTGGAAGTCGACGCGCCAGACGTCGTCGGCCTGCCTGTGCAGCAGCACGGATTGCCCGGGATGGAACGGCGGGTCGAACCAGAACCAGCGCTCGGGCGGGAAGTCCGAGTGCATGTGGATGTCGGCGATCAGGAAGCGGTCGCGGAACGCCTGGCCTTCGCTCTCCAGCCCGAGCATGCCGCGCACCGGACTTCGAGCTCCGTCGCACGCGACGAGCCAGTCGCAGGCGACCGTGTACGCGCCGTCGGGCGTCTCGACCGTCACGTCGACGCGATCGTCGTTCGGTGCGACGCCGGTCACCTTGTGCTTCCAGCGCACCTCGACGCCGCGCACCTCGCGCGCGCGGCGGACGAGCGCCTCCTCGAGGTGGTATTGCTGCAGGTTGACCATGCCGGGGCGGTGGTGCCGCGGCTCGTGCACGAGCTCGAACTGGAACACCTGCGCGTCGCGATGGAAGACCTTGCCGACGTTCCAGCCCACGCCTCGCTCGCAGATCGGGTCGGCGCAGCCCAGCCGGTCGAGGATCTCGAGCGTGCGCTTGGCGTAGCAGATCGCGCGCGAGCCGACCGAGACGGTGTCGTCGTCGTCGAGCACGACGACCGGGATGCCGCGCGTGCCGAGATCGATCGCGAGCGCCAGTCCGACAGGCCCGGCGCCGACGATCGCGACGGGCTTGCGCGTCGGAGCGCCATCCTGGTCGGCGGCGCGCGTGTAGCCGTACCGCGGCTGGGTGTACGTCTTCACCCTTCCAGCGCCTGCCACATCTCCTTGTCGCGCTGCGCGGTCCAGATGCGCGGGTCCGGGTAACGCGTCGCCTCGTCGTAGGCGCGCGTCACGTCGAACGGCAGGCAGTGGTCGAAGATCACCCAGTGTCCGAAGCGCGGCTTGAGACGTTCGTAGGTCTCGCGGTATACGGTGCGCAGGTCCTTGCCCGCGCGCGCGCCCTCGCGCACCGACGTGTACATCTCGGTCACGAACGCGCGCGTGCCGTCGAGGCCGGCCTTGACCTCGGCGGGATTCTTCAGCGCGGCGCCTCGTCCGGGCACGAGCTTCTCGGGCTTCAGCGCCGCGATCGCGTCCAGCGTCGCGGGCCAGTCCGCGAGGTACGCGTCGCCGGTGTAGGGCGTCGCGTCGAACTCGACGAGGTCGCCGGAGAACAGGATGCGGTCGTCGGGGAGCCACACGACCGTGTCGCCCTTGGTGTGGCCGCGTCCGAGCTGCATGATCTCTACGCGGAGCTTGCCGAGCATCAACGTCAGCCGTTTCTCGAACACGATGGTCGGCCACGTGAGGCCCGGCACCGACTCGACGGCCTGGAAGAGCCGTGGGAAGCGCTCGATCTCGCTCTTCATGTCCTGCTCGCCGCGCTCGACGATCAGGTCGTAGGTGTCGCGGCTCGCGATCACGTGCTCGGGCTTGTACCCCGACGCGCCGAGCACGCGCACCGCGTGGTAGTGCGACAGCACGACGTAGCGGATCGGCTTGTCGGTCACCTGGCGGATGCGCCGGATCACGTCCTGCGCCATCACCGGCGTCGCCTGCGTGTCGATGACCATCACGGCGTCGTCGCCGATCACGATGCCCGTGTTCGGATCGCCTTCGGCGGTGTACGCGTAGGCGTGCCCGGACAGCTTGTCGAACGAGATCTTCTTCTCCTCGACGTCGGCGTGCGATGCGAAGGCCTTGTTCATGGCGGTTTCCTTGTCCTATCGCGGCGCGTCGACACCGACGCTCGCGGCGGCGGCGGCCAGTTGCTCGTGCGTGCGCGCCGGAAGCGGGATGCCGTCGCGGCCGCGCTTCGCGGCGACGCGGCGCTCCGGCTCCCCCGGCAGCGAGATGGGTTCGGCCGCCCCCTCGGCGGCGGGCGACGCGCGCACCCACGCGGCGAGCACGGCAATTTCCCGGGGAAGCGACTCGGCGGTGCCGAGCTGCGCAGGGTCGGCGACGAAGGTCGTCATGTTGTTGAGCATCGGGTGCGCGGTGCCGCCGTCCTGGACGCCTCCGCCCGACAGCGCGCCGCCCACGATCTCGCACATCATCGACAGCGCCCAGCCCTTGTGCTCGCCGAACGGCAGGATCGCGCCGTACGGCTTGTGCCACAGCACGCGCGGATCGGTCGTCGGCCGGCCCGCGTCGTCGATCAACAATCCCTCGTCCATCGCGCGGCCCTCGTCGACCGCGACGCGCGTCTTGCCGAGCGCGACCGACGCGGTCGCGAAATCGAGCACGATCGGGTGCGGCGCATGCGGCACCGCGACGCAGAACGGATTGGTCGAGACGCGCGCGTCGGTGCCCCCCCACGGCGCGACCAGCGGCCGCGAGCGCACGTTCACGAAATGCACGGATACCATGCCGGCGCCGGCGCATTGCTCGCCCCATTGCCCGATGCGGCCGAGATGGTGCGTATTGGCGAGCCCGACGACCGCGCAGCCGTGCTCGCGCGCGCGCTCGATCGCGAACGCCATCGCCTTCTCGCCGATCGCCTGGCCGAAGCCCTTGCCGCCGTCGAGCGCGACGAGCGCGCCGGCGTCGCGCACGACGCGCAGCTCGCGGTTGGGCAGCGCGTGCCCGCCGCGCACGTTTTCGACGTATTGGGGCACGAGCCCGATGCCGTGCGAGTCGTGGCCGTACAGGTTGGCCTTGACGAGGCCGCGGGCGATGCGCCCGGCCTCGCCGCCCGCGCAGCCGAGCGCCTCGAACACGCGCGCGCCCCATGCGATCAGCGCGTCGGCGGCGACGACGACGGTTCCGGCGGGAGGCGCGAGCGGACGGGACTCGTTCATGCGGACGTCGCAGGATGCGATTTTGATCCCCCCGAAGCGAGCTTCGCTCGCCTCCCCCCAGGGGGCGCGGCGACCTCGGGGCGGCCCATCGGTCGCGCCGTCAGGATAGCACCGGGGACAGGCCGAAGCGCCCGTCCCCGGGTTGCCGCGGATCAGCCGCCGTACTTCTTCAGCATCGCCTTCGCGTCGTCGAGCAGCGCCTGGCCGTTCGCGCCCTTCGCGCTGACCTCGCCGACCCACTCCTTGGCGACCGCATCGGTGGCCTTGACCCAGCGGTCGTACTCGGCCGGCGACAGCGTGTCGAAGACGCCGTTCGCGTCGCGCGCGAGCTTCTTGCCACCCTCGGTCGTGCCGTCGAACACCTTGCCGACGTGCTTCGACAGCTCGATGCCCGAGTTCGCGTCGATGACGGCCTTGAGATCCGGCGGCAGCGAGTCGTACTTCGCCTGGTTCATCGCGATCACGAAGATCGAGTTCGACGTCTTCGGCGCGCCCGCTGCCGTGTCGAGGTGGTACTTGGTCACCTCTTGCAGCTTGAGCGCCGGCGCGACCTCCCACGGGATCATCGCGCCGTCGATCACACCCTTCGACAGCGCTTCGGTCACCTGCGGCACCGGCATCTGCACCGGCGTCGCGCCGATCGCGGTCAGGAACTTGGTGCCGATGCGCGTCGGCGCGCGCACCTTGAGACCCTTCAGATCGTCCATCGACTGCACGCGCTTGTTCGTGAAGTGGAGGAGCGACCCGTCGTGCACGTGCGCGGCGAGCAGCTTCACGCCGCGGAACTCGTCGGCCGCGTTCTTGTGGATGTATTCCCACAGTGCCGGGCTGGCGCTCTCGGCATTCTTCGCCATGAACGGAAGCTCGAACACCTCGGACTTGCTGAAGCGCCCGGCCTGGTACGTCGGGATCGTCCAGATGATGTCGGCGACGCCGTCGCGCGCCTGGTCGAACAGCTGCGGCGGCGAGCCCCCGAGCTGCATCGACGGGTAGATCTGGCACTTGAGGCGGCCATTCGACTCCTTGCCGATCTTCTCGCACCAGGGCTCGAACACCTGGGCCTGGATCGTGCCGCGCGGCGGCAGGAAATGGTGGATCTTGAGCGTGACCTCCTGCGCGAGCGCAGCGCCCGAGGCGAGCGCGGCGGTCAGTGCGGCGGCGAGCGTTGCGGTTCTCATGACGACTCCTCCTGGAGTGCTGGTGTTGGACGACGTTGCAGCTTCAAGTGGGGCGCGCCTCATTCGACGCGCTTTCGAATATCGGTGGGGACCTCGACGGCCTGGATGCGCGCCGGATCGTCGGGATGACGGCGCGCGAACACGCGCACCTCGCGGCCCTCGGCGAGCTTGACCGCGCCGCGCCGGATGACATGATGCATCACGAAGCTCTTGCCGCGCCACTCGGCGATGCTCGTATCGATCGCGATGGTTTCGCCATACGTCGCCGGCCGCTCGAAATGCGCGGACGCGTCCACCAGCGGCGTGCCGAGGATACCCTCGCGCGCCTCGAACTCGCGCCAGGGCGGCACGCCGGCGGCCGTGAAGAAGTGGCGCGAGGCCGCATCCATCCAGCGGAAGAAGTTCGGGTAGAACACGATGCCCGCGGGATCGCAGTCGCCAAACTCGACGTCGAACTCCGTCGTGTGCAGGAAGCTCATGTCATTCGCTTCACGAAGCGGATCGGCTGCGCGACCACCGGCCGCGCCGGCGCGCCGTGCCGCGCGAGCGCATGGTCGAGGTCGCGCCCGCCTTCGTCGGCGAGCGCGGCTTCGCGCGCGTCGCAGATCGCGTCGGCCGTGGCCAGGTGATCGAGGATGTGCGCGAGGTTGCGCTTGCCGCGCAGGTTGGTCGCCCCGTAGCCCTTGATCAACCGTCCGCAGAGCGCGATTTCGTAGCCGAGCCGCCAATCCTGTCCGAGCCCGCGCACGATCGCGTCGAGCCAGCGTTCGATTCCCGCCTGCTCCTCGGCGTAGCGCGAGCCGCGCCGGCGCACGCCGCGCAGACCGGCAAGCGCACGCATCGCAATGGTTCCGCCGATGGCGTCGGTGCGCACCGTCATCGGCAACGCGAACGGCGCGCGGCCACGCGCCTGCCGGCGGCGGTCCCACGCGACGAGCCGCTGCGCGAGCGACGGCGGCAGCACGCCGGCGACTTCGGGCACGCCCGGCTTGAAGTAGTCGGCTACGCGAACGACGTCGCCGTCGCGCGCGCCGGCCTCGCGGCGCACGCGCGCATGGCGGCTCGCGCGGCCCTTGAGGTCGGCGACGCGCGCGATGTCGTCGTACGCCATCCACAGCGCGAGGAAGCGCGCCGCTTCGCGCGTCGCGGCGCGGCCGTGGCCGCCGCGTGGATCGGCCGCCGCCTCGGCGGCACGAACGCGCTCGACCCGCTCGAGGTACAGCTTCGCGTACGCGGCGTCCTGGAAGTCCGTCACGCGCGCCACGCCCAATGCGACGATCTCACCGGCGGGGTCGGTGTGTGCGTCGCGCGGCGCCGTCGACGGCGCGCCCGGACCGAGCGAATCGCGCGTCAAGGCGCATCCGCGGTCGAAGCCGCGCAAGCTCGCGTCGGCGCCCGGACCCGACGAGTCGATCGCGGCGCGGCATGCCTCGACGCCGAACGGCAGCACACCGCTCGCCGCGATGGCGCCGAGCATCACGGCGCTGACCATGGTCCCGGCGTCGCGAGCGGCGGCATCCATGTCGAAGCCGGCGTAGCGGCGGCTGTGCGACTTCGCGACCTCGACCAGCCGGTCCGACGCGAAGCGCCCGTCGCCGAGCGACATCTTCTCGGCGGTCGTGAGCGTGCGGCTGGTCGACGCGACGAAGGTCGTGCGCGCCGGGTCCGCGAATCCCGCCTGCACCATGCGCGCGCCTTCGAGCAGCTCGGACGCGATCAGGAGGTCGATCGCGCCGGGTGCGGGAAGCAACGACAGGATCGGCTCGCGCCCGCCGAGCGACGCGCGCGGCACCGGGAACACCTCGACGTAGTAGGTCGTCGCGCCGGTGCGCTGCGCGACGCCCGGGATCGAGGTGCTCTGCGCCGGGAATCCCGCGCGCGAAGCCGCCTCGACGAGCCACTCGGCGAGCACGCCACCGCCCTGCCCACCTAGCGCCGCAATCAGGATCGTGACCGGATTCACGCACGGCTCCGGATCATGCCGGCGAACGCATTGCGCACCCTCGCCGCGGCCCGGTCGCGCCAGGTCGGATTGCGGATCACCTCGGCGCGGTAGAACGACGGGCACAGCGTCGCCGCGTGCGCGTTCTCGCCGCACAGGCCGCAACCGACGCAACCGTCGAGCACGGTGGCGACCGGGTCGACCTTGAGCGGGTCGCCGCTGTCCTTGACCGACAGCGTCGGGCAGCCCGATAGCCGGATGCACGAGTGGTCACCGGAGCACGTGTCCTCGTCGACGCCGTACTTGACGCGTACGCTGCGCTTGCCTTCGCGCTCGAGCTTCGCGCGCTGCGGCTTGACGCGTCGTTGCCGCTCGAGCTGGCACTCGCCCTCGGCGATGATCACCTTGAGGCCGGCGAAGTCGGTCGTGAACGCCTCCTCCAGCGTCGCGCGCATCTCGTCGACATGGTAGCTCGGCACCGTGCGCATCCAGCGCACGCCGAGGCCCTCGAGCGTGTTCTCGATCGTACGGTTCGCCTCGACCGTGCTGCGACCCTTGTCGTCCGCCGCGGCCTTCATGGCCTCGTCCGGCGTCGAGAGGATCTCCTGCGTCCCGGTCGCCGACGTGTAGCCGTTCTTCATGATGACGAGCACCGCGTCGTCGCCGTTGAACAGCGCCGACTGCACGCCGGTGACCACGCCGTTGTGCCAGAACCCGCCGTCGCCCATGATCGCCATCGCGCGCTTGCGCATCGCCGGCGACACGCCCGCGCGGCTCGCGAGGCTCATGCCGTAACCCAGGATCGAGTGCCCCTGGTGGAACGGCTCGAACGTCGCGAACGAGTGGCAGCCGATGTCGGCCGCGACGTGCACCGGGCCGATCGTCTCCTTCGCGAGCTTCATCGCTGCGAACACCGGGCGCTCGGGACAGCCGATGCAGAACTGCGGTGGACGCGCCGGCAGCGGATCGGCGAGGGCGTTCTTGACCTCTTCCCGACGCTTCGCGACGCCGTCGAGCCACGCGCGTCCCGCATCGAGCGGCAGCTCGGGCGCATGACGGCCCAGGAATTCGAGCAGCCCGCGCGCGAGGACCTCGACCGTGTATTCGCCGGCGGCGGGCAGCGGGCCCTTGCCCTCGAGCAGCGCCGCCGCGTTCGCGCGTCGCAGCATCGCGAGCATCGCCTGCTCGACGAACTCGGGGCTGCCCTCCTCGACGACCAGCACGGCGCGCTTGCCCGCGCAGAAATCGACGATCTCGTCGGGCACGAGCGGGTGCACGACGTTCAGCGCGAGGATCGGCAGCGTCGACGCGCCGAACACATCGGCGAGCCCGAGGTGCGCGAGCGCGCGCACCAGCGTGTTGTAGAGGCCGCCCAGCACGACGATGCCGAGGTCGTCGCGCTTGCCGGCGAAGGTTTCGTTGAGCTTCCGCTCGACGATCCGGCGGCGCGCGGCGGGCAGACGCTCGTCGACCTTGCGCTTCTCCTGCAGGAACGTGACCGGCGGATGCGCGAGGCGCGCGTAGTCGAAGGGCGCGGGCTCCTCGATCGGATGCCTCGCGGAGAACGGCGGCGCCACGTTGTCGCGGCAGTCGAAGCGGCCGCGCACGTGGCACGCGCGGATGCGGAGTTGCAGGATCGCGGGCAGGCTCGCCGCCTCGGACAGCGTGAACGCCTCCTCGACGAAGCGGACCATATGCGCGAGCTCGGGGCGCGGATCGAGGAACAGGAGCGACGACTTGAGCGCGTAGGCGAGCGTGCGCTCCTGGATGACGCTCGCGCCTTCGCCGTAGTCCTCGCCGACGATGATCAGCGCTCCGCCGGTGACGCCGGGCGAGGCGAGGTTCGACAGCGCGTCGGCCGCGACGTTGGTCCCGACGATCGACTTCCAGGTGACCGCGCCGCGCAGCGGATAGTGGATCGACGCGCCGAGCATCGCGGCTGCCGACGCCTCGTTCGCGCACGCGACCACGTGGACGCCGAGCTCGGCGAGATAGGGCTTCGCCTGCACCATGACGTCGAGCAGATGCGAGACCGGGGCGCCCTGGTAGCCGCCGACGTAGGCGACGCCGGCCTCCAGCAGGCCCTTGGTGATCGCGAGGATGCCCTCGCCTTCGAACACCTCGCCCTTGCCGCGGCGCAGCATGCCGACTTCGCGGGCGAACGAGATTTCCATGGGCCCCGCACTCTAGGAGGCGGGGCGTTATCTGTCCATGCCATGATGTTCATATAGACTATTCGACACATGAATATCGAAGGCGCCGACCTCAACCTGCTGAAGGTGTTCCTCGCGATCCATGCGGAAGGGAGCGTGAGCCGCGCGGCCGAGCGGCTCGGCGTGTCGCAGCCCACGGTGAGCCATGCGCTCGCGAGCCTTCGCGAGACCTACCGCGACCCGCTCTTCCTGCGCCGCGCCGGCGGCGTGACGCCGACCCCGCGCGCGAACCGCCTGGCGGTCGCCGTCCGCCAAGCGCTCGACCTGCTCGACGCTGCGGCCGGCGAAGGCGGCGGCTACGATCCGTCGCGCTCGGAGCGCACGTTCCGCCTCTACCTGACCGACATCGGCGAGACGGTGTTCCTGCCCCCGCTGATGGCGGCGCTCGCGAAGGAGGCATCGCGTGTCCGCATCGAGGCCTACCAGGTCGACCTCGCCGACCTCGCCCCGGCGATCGACAGCGGCCGGCTCGACCTCGCGCTCGGCTACATCCCGTCGCTCGATGTGCAGCGTACGGTGCTGTGGCGCGAGCGCTACGTGATCGTGATGCGCCGCGGCCACCCGCTCGCGAAGCTGCGGCCGACCGCGTCGGCGCTCGCGAAGCTCGAGTACGCGCTCGTGCGCGCGCACCCGGCGACGACGCGCGCGTTGCACGATCTCGGCCTCGCCGACCGCATCCGGCTGTCGATCCCGCACTTCATGGTGCTGCCGCGGATCCTCGCCGAGACCGACCTCGCCGTCGTGATGCCGCCGCGCCTGTACGCGGAGTTCGAGCGGATGGGTCGCTACGCGATGTGGCGGCCGCGCACCGGCATGCCGTCGCTCGACGTCTCGGTGCACTGGGCGGCTCGCTTCGCCGCCGATCCTGGGCTCGCGTGGCTGCGCGGACGGATCGTGCAGCTGTTCCGCGAACCCGCCTAGTTCACGGCTTCAGCGCTCAGGCTGTCCCGACGGAAACTTCGACGAGCCGAAACGGATGACGAGTGTCGCCACCGCGAGCAGCAGGATCGCGCCCGAGACCAGGATCGCGCCCATGTCGGGACGATGGTGCGCAAACACGTCGGAGATGAGCATGCGCGTCAGCGCCGTCATCGCGACGTAGATGAGGAAGCGCACCGGCATGTGGTTGGTCTTGAAGTAGATCCCGACCATCGCCCCGAGCTCGAGGTAGATGAAGAGCAGCAGAATGTCGTCGATCGACGCGTGGCCCTTCTCGGCCATTCCGAGGAACGCGACCCCCGCCGACCACACGATCGCGGCGCCGATCGCGAACAGCGCAAGGTAGTGGAAGGCGTCGACGAGAACCTTGCCGACCGCGTCGGCGAACGCGTGCATCCGCTGGTTGGCATTCTCAGCCCGCTCGAGTTTCATGCCTGCCTCCCCGTTCATGTCGTTCACGCTTTCGGCCGCTTGTCGACGACGCGCTTCGCCTTGCCGACCGAGCGCTCGATGCCGCCCGGCGCGACGACGCGCACCTCGCAGCTCACGCCGATCAGCGACTTGATCAGGTGCTGCAGCGTCGCGCCGGCGCGGTCGCCGTCCGCGCTGCCGGCCGCGGGCGAGCGCTCGACGATCACGGTCATCTCGTCCATGACCTTCGGCCGCTGGATCTCGATCTGGTACTGCGGCACGAGCTCGGCGTGGCGAAGGATCAATTCCTCGACCTGCGTCGGGAACACCATCACGCCGCGGATCTTGATCATGTCGTCCGAGCGGCCGGTGATCTTCTCGATGCGGCGCATCGACCGCGCGCTCGGCGGCAGCAGGCGCGTGAGATCGCGCGTGCGGTAGCGCACGACCGGCATCGCCTCCTTGGTGAGCGACGTGAACACCAGCTCGCCTTTCTCGCCGTCGGGCAGCACCTTGCCGGTCTCGGGGTCGATGATCTCGGGAAAGAAGTGGTCTTCCCAGATCGTGAGCCCGTCCTTGGTCTCGACGCACTCCTGCCCGACGCCGGGACCGATCACCTCGGACAACCCGTAGATGTCGACCGCGTCGATGTCGAGCCGCTGCTCGATCGCGGTGCGCATCGCAGGCGTCCACGGCTCGGCGCCGAAGATGCCGACCTGGAGCGACGTCGAGCGCGGATCGTGGCCCTGCCGCTCGATCTCCTCGGCGATCGCGAGCATGTAGCTCGGCGTCACCATGATGATGTCGGGCTTGAAGTCGAGGATGAGCTGCACCTGCTTCTCGGTCTGTCCGCCCGACATCGGGATCACGGTGCAGCCGAGCTTCTCGGCGCCGTAGTGCGCGCCCAGCCCGCCGGTGAAGAGCCCGTAGCCGTACGCCACGTGCACGATGTCGCCCGCGCGCCCGCCGGCCGCCCGGATCGAGCGCGCCATCACGGTCGCCCAGGTGTCGATGTCCTTGCGCGTGTAGCCGACCACCGTCGGCCTCCCGGTCGTGCCCGACGACGCGTGCACGCGCGCGACCTCGGTGCGCGGCACCGCGAACATCCCGAACGGATAGTTCTCGCGCAGGTCGGCCTTGCTCGTCGTCGGGAACCTCGCGAGATCCTCGAGCGAGCGCAGGTCGTCCGGCTTGACTCCCGCGGCGTCGAACGCCTTCTTGTAATGCGGAACGTTGCGGTACGCGTGCGCGAGCGACCAGCGCATGCGCTCGAGCTGCAGGCGCGCGAGCTCGTCGCGGCTAGCGCGCTCGATCGGCTCCAGATCCTCGAGCTTCGGCTGCTTGACCGGCACGGCCCCTCCTTCGCTCTACGGCGCCTCGTCGACCACGTGACCCTTGATGCGGTAGCTCTTGCCGCGGAACAGCGCGACCGTCTCGCCGCGCTGGTTGACGACGTCGATGTCGTAGACGCCAGTGCGGCCCGCGGCGCTCCGCTCCGCGGCGCGCGCCGTCAGCACGTCGCCCTCGCGCGCCGGCGCGACGAAGTCGATCGCGCAGCCCGACGCCACGGTGCTCAGGTTGTAGCTGTTGCACGCGTACGCGAACGCGCTGTCGGCGAGCGTGAAGATGAACCCGCCGTGGCAGATCGCGTGCCCGTTCAGCATGTCGGGCCGAACGGTCATCGTCACCTCGGCATGCCCCGGTGCGACCTTGCCGATGTGCATACCGAGCTTTTGCGACGCGGGGTCGCGGTCCAGCATCGCGCGCGCGACGCGCTCGGCGAGCGCCTGCGCCTCCGCGGGCGTCCGGATCGGTGCGGCCTCGCTCATGCGTAGAGCTTTCCGTCGGATTGCGCGGCGCGCGCGAGCCGCGGCGACAAACGGTAGCGATCGTCGCCGTAGTGCGCCAGGAGGTTCGCCAGCACCGCACCGATGCGTCCGGCGCCGATCGCATCGCCCCAGGCGAGCAGGCCGCGCGGGTAATTGACGCCTTTTTGCATCGCGAGGTCGATGTCGGCCGGCGTCGCGATCCCCTGCATCGCCGCGTCGACCGCCTCGTTGACGAGCATCGCGACGGTGCGCATCACGACGAGCCCCGCGACGTCGTCGACATGCGATACCGAGTAGCCCGCCGCCTCCAGCGCGCCGATCGCGATGGCCGCGGCCGCCGGCTCGCAGCGCGCGGCCGACCCGACCGCGAGACGCTCCGCCTGCGCGTAGTCGAGCGCGAGGTCGACGAGGACGAGATTCGGCGTGCTCGCCGCGTTGGCGCGCGCCGTCGCCGTGCGCCCGTCCGTCAGCGCGATCCACACCGGACCCGCGTCGATCGCGCCGTCCGGATACGACGGGTGCAGCGGCCGGTGCTGGACCGCGATGCCTCCGGCGGCGATGCGGTCGAGCAGCGGCTTGAGCAGCCCCGGGTCGCCGTGAACGGCGACGCGCGTGGGCGCCTTCTCGGTCGCCGCGACCTGCGGCGACGGCATCGCGGCGCCATCCGCGTAGTCGTAGAACCCGCGGCCCGACTTGCGCCCCAGGTAGCCCGCGGAGACGAGCTCGCGCTGGATCGTCGACGGGGAATAGCGCGGGTCGTTGAACGTCGCTTCCCATACGCTCTTCGTCACCGCGAAGTTGATGTCGTGCCCGATCAGGTCCATCAGCTCGAACGGCCCCATGCGGAAGCCGCCGGCGTCGCGCAGCAGCGCGTCGATCGTCGCAGGCGTCGCAGCGCCTTCGGCGATGAGGCGAAGCGCCTCGCCGTAGAACGGCCGCGCGCAGCGATTGACGATGAATCCCGGCGTCGAGGCCGCGAGGACCGGGGTCTTGCCCCACGCGGCCGCGGTCGCGAGCAGTGTGTCGATCACGGCCGGATCGGTTGCCAGCCCGCGCACGACCTCGACCAGCGGCATCAGCGGCGCGGGGTTGAAGAAATGCATGCCGGCGATACGACCCGGATGCTTCATGCCCGCGGCGAGCGACGTGATCGAAAGCGACGAGGTGTTCGAGGCGAGGATCGCATCGGGGGCAACGACGACCTCGAGGTCGTTCAGCAGCTGGCGCTTCGCGTCCAGGTCCTCGACGATCGCCTCGACGACCAGCTTCGCGCTCACGCACGCGCCGGGCGTGTGGATCGGCTCGACGCGCCCCACGATCGCGCTCGCCTCGTGGGCGGGAAGCTTGCCCTTGGCGACGAGGCGCTCGAGCGTAGCGGCAAGCTTGCGCCGCGCGTCCTCGGCCGCGCCGGTGCGCGCGTCGTAGAGCAGCACGCGATGGCCGGCCTGCGCGGCGACCTGCGCGATGCCCGCGCCCATGGCGCCGGCGCCGAGAACGGCGACCGCGGCGTCACGCGCGAGCGGCGTGCCCACGTCGGCCTAGCGTCCGGTGAAGCGCGGCGCGCGCTTGCCGGCGAACGCGGCGACGCCTTCGCGGTAGTCCGGGCCGTTCCCGAGCTCGCGCTGCACGTCGCGCTCGAGATCGAGCTGCGCCTCGAGCGTGTTGTGCGCGGCCGCGTCGATCGCGCTCCGCGCGGCGACCAGCGCACGCGTCGGCGCGAGCGCGAGCTGGGCGACGAGCTTGTCCACCGTCGCGGCGAACTCCGCGTCGTCGACCGCCCGCCAGATCAATCCCCACGCCGCCGCGTCGTCCGCCGACAGCTTGTCGCCGAGCATCGCGAGGCCCAGCGCCCGCGCGCGGCCGACGAGGCGCGGCAGGAAATACGTGCCGCCCGAGTCCGGGATCAGCCCGATCTTGCTGAACGCCTGGATGAAGCTCGCCGACCGGGTCGCGATGACGAGGTCGCATGCGAGCGCGAGGTTCGCGCCGGCGCCGGCCGCGACGCCGTTGACCGCGCACACCGTAGGCACCGGGAGCGTCCGCAACGCGAGCACGAGCGGCCGGTAGTTGCGCTCGATCGACGCGCCGAGGTCGACGGCAGCGCCGCCCGGCGCGACCGCGCGGTCGCCCAGGTCCTGGCCGGCACAGAAGCCGCGGCCCGCGCCGGTCAGCAGCATCACGCGGACCGATTCGTCGGCGCGCAAGGCGGCGAGCGCCTCACGCACCTCCGCGTGCATCGCGTCGTTGAAGCTGTTGAGCCGGTCGGGACGGTTGAGCGTCAGGCGCGCGACGCCGTCGCGCACCTCGAACAGGACGTGCTGGAAGCCCATCGCCGAGGTCAGACGTGCATGCGGTGCTGCACGACGCGGAAGCGGCTCGCGACGAACGCCGCGTCGGTCAACGCCGAATTCGCGGCCGGATTCGCGCCCGTGCCGTGGAAGTCGGAGAACGCGGCCGACTGGTTGACGAACACGCCCGACGTCAGGTTGATCGACAGCGCGACGCCGGCATCCTCGGCGACGTCGATCGCCTGGTCCACGATGGCCGGGTCGGTCGAGTACAACGACAACGTCAACGCGCCGTGCCGCACGACTGCGTCGCGCGCGATCGCGAGGCTCTGCTCGGTCGAGTCGGTCGCGACGACGAACGCGATGGGACCGAACCACTCGGCCAGGTACTTGTCGCCGTCGCGCGCGTCGAGCCGCACGATCAGCGGCGTGCGGACGTTCGCGCCCGGGAACGCCGGGTGCGCGATCGAGGCCGAGTCGAGCAGGATCGGCCCGAGGCCGCGCGCCTTGTCGAGACGGTCGAGCACGCCGCGGTTCTGCACCGCGCCCAGCACCTCGACGGCGCGCGCCGGATCGGCCAGCAGCTTCTTCACGCCCTCGACGATCGCGCCGGCGACCTCGTCGAACGACTTGTGGCCTTCGCCGGTGGCGATGCCG
>DATBSV010000049.1:0-25267 GCA_036559685.1 Casimicrobiaceae bacterium | reverse complement strand
GTTTGGCACCTCGATGTCGGCTCATCACATCCTGGGGCTGTAGCCGGTCCCAAGGGTATGGCTGTTCGCCATTTAAAGTGGTACGTGAGCTGGGTTCAAAACGTCGTGAGACAGTTTGGTCCCTATCTGCCGTGGGCGTTGGAGATTTGACGGGGGCTGCTCCTAGTACGAGAGGACCGGAGTGGACGTACCGCTGGTGTACCGGTTGTGACGCCAGTCGCATCGCCGGGTAGCTATGTACGGAAGCGATAACCGCTGAAAGCATCTAAGCGGGAAACGTGCCTGAAGATGAGATCTCCCGGGGACTAGATCCCCCTGAAGGGTCGTGGCAGACCACCACGTTGATAGGCCGGAAGTGGAAGCGCGGTAACGCGTTGAGCTGACCGGTACTAATCGCCCGTGCGGCTTGATCCCATAACCTTGCGCTCGAACGATACGAGCCCAACCCAAACCTTGCCTTCCATGCGACGTCGATAACGACGGCGCACCCTCTACGCCTGACGACCATAGCCTGCCGGAACCACTCCTTCCCATCTCGAACAGGACCGTGAAACGGCAGCACGCCGATGATAGTGCGCATCTCGCGCGCGAAAGTAGGTCATTGTCAGGCACCCATGCAATGAAAAAGCCCGGCCATGTGCCGGGCTTTTTCATTGCTTCGATCCCTGACGATCCCTGCTTTCGGTACGACGAGCGCAGCGTCGCGGCGAACGCTCAAGTAGGTCATTGTCAGGCGTCGCACTGCACGCCTTGACCGCACCTCCGGGCGAGGGAATCATTGCTTCCTTCCCGCCGACTCGGAGCTCCTCATGGCCACTCCCGCCTGGAAGATCAACGGCCAGTACTACGAAACCTGCAACTGCGATTTCGTGTGTCCGTGCGTTCCTGGGCAGATGGGCGTGCGTCCGACCAAGGGCGCGTGCAATTTCGCGATGGGCTTCCGCATCGAGCAGGGACGCTTCGGCGACGTGACCCTCGACGGACTTGGGTTCGTCGTGCTCGGCATGACGCCCGAGGCGATGAACAAGGGCAACTGGACGGTCGGCCTCATTGCGGACGAGCGCGCGAACCCGCAGCAGCGCGATGCGATCACCGCGATCGCAAGCGGCGCCGCAGGTGGCCCGATGTCGGCGCTGTCGGGGCTGGTCGGCAAGTTCGCCGGCGTAGAGTCCGCGCCGATCGCGTTCGGCCGCGAAGGCGTCGGCTGGTCGGTCAAGGCGGGCAAGCTCGTCGACATGGCCGCGCAACCTGCGATGGGACTCGGTCCCGACGCAAGCCGCCCGCTCGAGCTCGCGAACACCGGCCATCCGGCTGCCGATCGATTCGCGCTTGCGCACGCGACGCGCAGTCACGTGAACGCGCTCGGCTTCCGCTGGGACGACGCGACCGGCCGCAACAATGGCCAGTACGCTCCATTCGCCTGGCAAGGCGGCTGAGCTCGTCGTCGTCGCCGGTGCGATCGGCGTCTCGCTGATCGCGTGGGCGTGGCTATGGCACATGGATTCTGCGTCGGCGCCGAACGCCGCGTGGACCGCGACCGATGCCGCGCTGACCTTCACGATGTGGCTCGTCATGATGGTCGCGATGATGGCCGGCCCGGTCGCGCCCGCGCTCCTGCTTTTCGCCGGCATGCAGCGTACGCGCGCCGGCGGCGGCGACCGCCGCGCCGTACCGATGTTCGCGAGCGGCTACGCGCTGGTGTGGATCGGGTTCAGCGCGGCCGCCACGCTCGCGCAGTGGCTGCTCGACCGCGCGGCGATGCTCACGCCCGACATGGCGCTCGCGAACGCGCGTGTCGGCGGCGCCGTGCTCGTGATCGCCGGCGCCTACGCGTTCTCGCCGCTGTCGAGCGCCTGCCTGCGCCACTGCCAGTCGCCGCTCGGCTACTTCATGACGCACTGGCGCGACGGCGCCACAGGCGCGGTGCGCATGGGCGTGCGTCACGGCCTCTACTGCGTCGGTTGCTGCTGGGCGCTGATGGCCGTCCTGTTCGCCGTCGGCGTCATGAACCTCGCGTGGGTGGCGTTGCTGACCCTGATCGTGCTCCTGCAGAAGCTGAGCGCGTCCTCGGCGCGCATCGCCCGGGTCGCCGGCGGAGCGCTCGCGCTCGTCGGCCTCGCGATGATGCTCAATCCGGGCTGACGCCGTAGTGCGCGAACTTCGCGACGACGCGCGCCATCTCGTCGTCGTCGAGCATCACCGGCTCGCCAACCTGCAGCGCGCGCCAATACGTCTCCGCCAGCGACTCGACCTCGATCGCGAGCTGGAGCGCGCGTTCGAGGTCACCGGCGAACGCGACCATGCCGTGGTTCGCCATCAGGCATGCGCGCCGACCGTCGAGCGCGGCGAGCACGCCGTCCGCGAGCGCTTGCGATCCGAACGTCGCATAGGGCGCGCAGCGGATGTCGCGGCCGCCCGCGACCGCGACCATGTAGTGGAACGGCGGGATGCCGCGGCCGAGGCATGCGAGCGTCGTGCAGAACGGCGCGTGCGCATGGACGATCGCGTGCGCGTCCGCGCGCGCCGCGTAGATGTCGCGATGGAAGCGCCACTCGGTCGAAGGCGTGGCGCCGACGCGGGGCACGCCGTCTTGCGCCACCGCGGCGACGTCGTCGGGTCGCAGCCGCTCGTACGGAATGGCGCTGGGCGTGATGAGGAAGCCGTCGAAGCCGGGCTCGCGCCATCGCGCGCTGACATTGCCCGCCTTCGCGCGGTTGATGCCCGCCGCGTTCATGCCGAGCGCCGTGGCGACGATCCGCTCGCGCAGCCGCCGCTCGGCGCCGTCGCCGCTCATGCGAAGCGCTCGGGGAACAGCGCCGCGAGGCCGGCCTCCGAGGGCGTCGCGACGCCGCGCTCGGTTAGCAGGCCGGTGACCAGGCGCGCAGGCGTGACATCGAAGGCGGGGTTCAGCGCGCGCGAGTGCTCGGGCGCGATGCCGACGCGGATCGCGTGGCCGTACTCGTCGCGGCCCATCACCTCGAGCACCTCGCTGGCGGCGCGCGACTCGATCGGGATCGCGTCGCCGTCCGCGAGCGAGGGATCGAACGTGGGCGAGGGCAGCGCCACGTAGAACGGAACGCCGTTGTCGCGCGCGGCGAGCGCCTTGTCGTAGGTGCCGATCTTGTTGCACACGTCGCCGTTCCGCGCGACGCGGTCGGCGCCGACGAACACGACATCGACCTCCTGGCGGCGCATCAGCGCGGCGCACGCAGCGTCGACGATGATCGTGTGCGGCACGCCGCGCTGCGCGAGCTCCCAGGCGGTCAGGTTGGCGCCCTGAAGGCGCGGCCGCGTTTCGCTCACCCAGACGTGCACCGGCATCCCGCGCGCGTGCGCGAGGAAGATCGGCGCCGTCGCCGTGCCCCAGCCGCAGGTCGCCAGCGCGCCGGCGTTGCAATGGGTCATCACGTTGACGGGTCCGGCGCCGCGCGAAGCGATGCGCTCGAGGAGCTTCAGGCCGTGCTCGCCGATCGTGTGGTTGATCTCGACATCCTCGGCCGCGATCGCGTCCGCTTCCCGCCACGCCGCGTCGGCGCGATCGGCCGGCGGCAGCGGCGCGACGGCCCTGCGAACGCGGTCGAGCGCCCAGCGCAGGTTGACCGCGGTCGGCCGCGTGGCGTCGAGCGCGGCGTGCGCACGCGCGATCCCGGCATCGGAGGGATCGCGGTCGAGCGCCATCGCGAGGCCGTAGGCGCCGACCGCGCCGATCAGCGGGGCGCCGCGCACCCACATGTTGCGGATCGCCATCGCCGCGATGTCGGCGTCGGCGATGCGCACCGGCACGACCGCATGGGGCAACGCTCGCTGGTCGATCGCCTCGAGGTGACGCGCGCCCGCGGGCCGTCGCAGCGCACGGTAGCTCGCCGGATCGGCGCGGCTGGCCGCCGCTGGCGCTTCGCGGCGCATCTAGGGCCTTATTTCAGCACCTGCACGATGTTGTTGAAATCGTCGGTCCACAGCCGCCAGTCGCGGCGCGGCTCGATCGCCGTCGCGGCGTCGGCGATCGCGGGCTTCTGCAACGCCGCGGGATCCTTCGAAAGCAGCACCCATTCGCTGCGGCTCGAGAGGTTGGCGTCGCCGTCGTCGGTGATCCACGCGGACGCCAGCCCGTGCGCGTTCGCGAGGGCCTCGACGACCGGCACGAGGTCGAGGTAGCGGTTCGTGACGTGGAACGCGATGATGCCCGAGCGCTTCATGTGCCTCTCGTAGATCGAGAGCGCCTCGGACGTGATCAGGTGGACCGGGATCGCGTCGCTCGAGAACGCGTCGATCGCGAGCACGTCGAAGCGCTGGGGCGGCTCGCGCTCGAGCACGAGACGGGCATCGCCGAGCGGTGTCTCGATCGTCGCGTCGCTGTCGGAGAGGTAGGTGAAGTCGCGCTTCGCGATCTCGACGACCGCCGGATTGATGTCGTAGAAGCGGTAGATGTCGCCTTTCGCGCCCCAGGTCGCGATCGTGCCGGTGCCGAGCCCGATGACGCCGACCTTGACCGGCTCGAGGCGCGGATGCAGCGACTCGATCGCGCGGCCGATCCCCGACGTCGCGGTGTAGTAGGTCGTCGGCTCCTTGCGCAGCGCCGCGTCGCGGTACTGGTTACCGTGCATGATCGTGCCGTGGATCAGCGTGCGGCGCGCGTTGTCGACGTCGCCGGACTGCCACACGCGAAGCACGCCGTAGAAGTTGCGCGTCGCGACGATCGTGCCGTCGTAGAACTCGCGGATCGTCCACACGCCGCAGCCGATTCCCGCGACGAGCGCCGCCACGCCGAGCACGCGGAACACCGGGTGGTCGCGGCGCACTTGCCACAGGAGCAGCAGCGTGCACAGCACGATGCCCGCGCCCAGCTCGAAGAACGCCGGCAGCACGAGCGGCGCCAGGAGCCCGACGACGACCGATCCCAGCGCGCCGCCGAGCGAGATCATCAGGTAGAAGCGCGTCAGGTAGCGCGGCGCCGGCTTGAGGCGCACGAGCTCCCCGTGGCAGAACATGCACGCGAGGAACAGGCCGACACAGAACACGGCCACCTGCAGCGCCAGCTCGTGCGCGAGCGCCGGGTCGGCTTGCGTCCATGCCATCACGCCGAGCGCCGCGGCGACCATCGACAGGAAGATGTCGCGCTTGTACCAGCCGGTGCCGTCGAAGCACAGGATGAACGTCATCAGGTACAGCGACAGCGGCACGATCCACAGGAGCGGCACGGCCGCGACGTTCTGCGTGATGTGGTTGGAGACCGCGAGCAGCAGGATCGAGCCGGTCGCGGCGAGCGCGACCCACAGGAACTGGCGCGCGAGCGTGGGCGGCGGCTCCAGCGTCGCGTCGTCCGGTGCGTCGCGGTTGCCCTTCGCGGCCTTCGTCGCCCGCTCGGACAGCTTGAGGCTCGCGAAGCCCGCGGCCGCGCAGAGGACGACGAACACGACGTAGCCGAGCGACCAGCCGCGCGCCTGCTGGCGCGTGACCACCCAGGGCTCGAGCAGGAACGGGTAGCCGACGAGCGCGAGCATCGACGCGAGGTTCGACAGCGCGAACAAGCGATACGGGCTCCTCCCCGGAAAACGTCGGGCAAACCACGCCTGCACGAGCGGGCTCGTCGCCGACAGCAGGAAGTACGGCAACCCGATCGTCGCGGTAAGCATCCCGAGGATCAGCCACGACGGGTTCTCGGTCCCGAGCGGTTTCCAGAACGCCGACGGCACGATCGGCAGCAGCGCGACGCTCACCAGCAGCAGCACGACGTGCAGGCGGACCGAGGTGCGCGGCGCGAGCTTGCGCACCGTCCAGTCGGCATACGCGTAGCCGAGCAGCAGCGCGGTCTGGAAGAAGACCAGGCACGTCGTCCAGACGTTGGCCGAGCCGCCGAACCACGGGAGGATCTGCTTCGCCATCAAGGGCTGCACGAGGAACAGCAGGAAGGCGCTCACGAAGATCGTGATCGCGTAGAGCGTCATGGGAGGCAGCGAAGGGCGTCGGGCCCGCCATTGTAGGCGACCCGAACGAAAGCCCCGTGGCGGGGCTGCGTTGCTCTTTGCTAGTACGTCGTGCGCGGCCGGAAGTACTGGACGCGGTCGATCGAGGTGACCGACAGCTCGCGCACGTCGGCGCCCTGCAGGAGCTTGAGCGGGACGGCCGCGCCCGCGCTGCGGCCGGTCCAGACCTTGCGGTAGAAGTCGCTCTGCGTGCGCACGGCCTCCCCGTTGACCGCCAGGATGATGTCGCCGACCTGCACGCCGGCATCCTCGGCAGGCCCGCCGGCCGAGACGCGCGAGACGATGAGCCGTCCCTGCACCTCGTCGGCCGCCACGCCCAACCACGGACGCGGCGGACCCTTGCGGTGTCCTTCGGCCACGAGGTCGGGCAGGATCGTCTTCAGCGTGTCGATCGGCACGAACAGGTTGCCGGGCAATTTCGCATCGTCCCCGGACGCGTCACGCACGATCAGCGAGCCGATGCCGACGAGCTTGCCGTCGCGGTCGATCAGGCCCGCGCCGCTCCAGTTGAGCATCGGCGGGCTGGTCCACAGCGCCTCGTCGAGCATGTATTCCCAGTTGCCGGAGAACGAGCGCTTCGACACGATCCACGCGAACGAGACGTCGTCGACGCCGGTGTGGCTTGCGATCAGGACGGGATCGCGCTCGGCGAGCCCGTTCGACGAGCCGAGCACGATCGGATCGGCGTCGATGGGCACGATCGCCTTGAGCAGCCCGAAGCCGGTCGCGTGGTCGTAGCCGATCACCTGGGCGGGCAGCGAGCGGCCGCGATAGTCGACGATCGACACCTGGTCGGCCTCGACGATCAGGTAGCCGATCGTGACGATCAGCCCGTCCTTGCCGATCAGGATGCCGGTGCCTTCGCGGTCCTTGCCGAGCGTCACCGCGCTGCGTGCGCCCGGCACCGCCTGCGTACGCACCGTGACGACGGCGCGGAACAGCTTCTCGGCGTCCGGTACCGCAACCTGGCCGGTCGTGTCCGCGGCGCCAACCGTCAGCGCGGGATCGGCGGCAGCGATCGCGACGGGCATCGCGACGACAGCGAGCCACGCCAACACGGCGAGCGGGAACGACGCGGACGATGGAGTGGCCATGGTGGCCTCCGGCAAGCCCAGGGCGAAAGACCGAGGCCACTATAGCGTGCACCGCGCGCGGCGCAAGCGGCTCGCGCGACCCCCGGGTGTCGGCGCCGCCGAACGCGAATGTCGGTGTTCGACGCACGTCTATAATCGGCCGCCGATGAAAACCGTTCCCGCTCCGAAGCTCGTCGACCTCGTCGCCGCCGTCATGCAGGGCGCCGGCTCCTCCCAGGCCGAGGCGCGCACGATCGCGACGCGGCTCGTCGACTCGAACCTCGTCGGCCACGACTCGCACGGCGTGCTGCGCGTCGGCAAGTACCTCGAATGGGTGCGCGACGGCACGCTCAAGCCGAACACCGCGCCCGAGATCGTGTTCGACAGCGACACGATCGCGATCGTCGACGGCCGGCGCGGCTTCGGCCAGGTGACCGGCGAGCTCGCGACGCGCATGGGCATCGCGAAGGCGCGCGCGAAGGGCATCGCGATGATCGGCCTGCGCAACTGCGGGCACCTGGGCCGGCTCGGCGACTGGGCCGAGATGGCGGCCGAGGCCGGGCAGGTCTCGCTGCACTTCCTCAACACGTCGGGCGCGCAGCGCGTCGCGCCGTTCGGCGGCAGCGACCGGCGTCTGTCGACCAACCCGATGGCGATCGGCGTGCCGGTCGCGAACGCTCCGCCCACGATTCTCGACATCACGACGTCGACGGTCGCGGAGGGCAAGCTGATGGTCGCGATGAACAAGGGTGACCAGGTGCCCGAGGGCTGGATCGTCGACAAGGCGGGCCGTCCGACGACCGATCCGAAGGATTTCTACGACGGTGGAGCGCTGCTGACGATCGGCGCGCACAAGGGCTCCGGCCTGTCGATCCTGACCGACCTCCTGGCCGGCGCGGTGACGACGGGCCGCAGCTCGGATCCCGACGACACGATCCTGCGCAACAACATGCTGTCGATCTACATCGATCCTTCGGTGTACGACCGCGACCACGTCGTGCTCGCCGAAGCGCAGCGGCTCGTCGACTGGGTCAAGGCGTCGCCGCCCGCGCGCGCCGGCGAGCCCGTGCTCGCGCCCGGCGACGTCGAGCGCCGCACGCGCGCGGTGCGCCTCGCCGGCGGTGTGCCGCTCGACGACAAGACCTGGCAGGACCTCGTCGCCGCAGCGCAGTCGGTCGGCATCGACGCGGCGCATGCGTCGAGGCTCGTGGCCTGAAGGACGTGAGCGCCGACGCTGCGCTGTTCCCCGGTTTTGCGAGCCGGCGTGTCGACGGCGCGGGCGCGACGATCGCATGCGTGGTCGGCGGCAGCGGCCCGCCCGTCCTGCTCCTGCACGGCTATCCGCAGACGCATTCGATGTGGCACCGCGTTGCGCCCGAGCTCGCGCGCACGCGCACGGTCGTGGCGGCGGACCTGCGCGGCTACGGCGACTCGTCGAAGCCGCCCTCCGACGACACGCACGACGCGTATTCGAAGCGCGCGATGTCCGCGGACATGGTCGCGGTGATGCGAGCGCTCGGTCACGCGCGCTTCGACCTCGTCGGCCACGATCGCGGCGGTCGCGTGGCCCACCGGCTCGCGGCCGACCATCCCGACGCGGTGCGGCGCGTGGCGGTCCTCGACATCGCGCCGACCTACGCGATGTACACCAAGACCGACCTGCGCTTCGCGAAGGCGTACTACCACTGGTTCTTCCTGATCCAGCCCAACGGCCTGCCCGAGCGCATGATCGGCCACGATCCCGACGGTTACCTGATGACCAAGATCGGCGGCTGGGGCTCGGCCGGCACGTCGTTCTTCGACCCCCGCGCGCTCGACGAGTACCTGCGCTGCTTCCGCGACCCGGCGACGATCCACGCGACCTGCGAGGACTACCGCGCCTCGGCGTCGATCGACCTCGAGCACGACGGCGCGGACCGCGCGGCGGGGCGCCGCCTGCACATGCCGCTCCTCGCGCTGTGGGGCGAGCGCAATCGCGTCACTAATGGCATCTACGACACCCTGGCCGAATGGCGGGAGGTCGCCGACGACGTCCGCGGCAGGCCGGTCGCCTCGGGGCACTATCTCCCCGAGGAAGCGCCCCAGGCGACGCTCGCGGAGCTGCGGCCGTTCCTCGACGGGTAGGCGGGGGCCGGCGAGACCCTCCGGCTTGCTATAATCACGGGCTTCGGCCAAGTAGCTCAGTTGGTAGAGCAGAGGACTGAAAATCCTTGTGTCGGCGGTTCAATTCCGTCCTTGGCCACCAATCAATGGAGTCAAGGCTTTGCGGGCCTGACGGCCCTGCAAAGCTCTAACGCTCCGCACGGCGCCATTAAGGCGCCTCTCGCGTAACGCGATCGCGTTACGCCCTTGGCACCTCCTTCGCGTTCCCTGCCGGTGCTTCCGCGGGCTCGGTCACCGTGGGCACGATCCATGCATTTGCAAGTGTCTCGAGGGGAGGCGGGGAAGCGTTGTCCTGTTCAGAGTGCGGTTCGACACGCGTGCAACGCGCCGTTGCGACGCATAGCGCTCGTGGGGTGTCCCGCCACGACGTTGCGATCGCCGCTAGGATCGGCGCGCGCCGTGGGCGCCTCGTGGGGGAGCGGGTGGAGCGTCGGGCCGTCGCATCGTTTCGTCGCGTCATCGCCACGATCGCCCGCCTTCCCGTCTTCGCCGCCGCGCTGCTGGCCTTCGCAGCGCCTGCGCTCGCCTCGATCAACGCGAACAAGTCGTTCACGCCCGACGTCGTCTCGGTCGGGCAGGTCTCGACCGTCACGCTGTTCTTCCTGAACGCCAACACGTCGATCGCCAGCGCGCTGGCGTTCACCGACGTGCTGCCGACCGGCATCGTGGTCGCGCCGGCGCCGTCCCCGTCGACGACGTGCGGTGGCTCGCTCGCCCCGAACGCCGGCGACACGTCGGTGAGCTTCTCGGGCGGCGCGATCCCGGCCGCCGTCGGCGCGACGCCCGGCACCTGTCAGGTCACGTTCAACGTCGTCGCGACCGCTTCCGACGTCTACATCAACACGATGGAAGCCGGCGACGTCACGTCGAGCGAGGGCAGCAACAGCCAGGACGCCGAGGCGACGCTCAACGTGACCGCGCTCGCGCCGATCAGCGGCACCAAGTCGTTCGCCCCCGCATTCCTGCACGGCTACGGCGATCCGTCGACGGTGACGATCACGCTCAACAACCCGAACGGCGTCGCGCTCACCAACCTCACGTTCACCGACATCCTTCCCGCCCAGCTGGCGCTCAGCCCGACGCCGGTCGCGGCGACGACCTGCGGCGGAACGCTCACGCCCAACACGGTGTCGAGCCCGAACCGGATGGCGCTCGCCGGCGGATCGATCCCCGCGAACGGCTCCTGCACCGTCACCTTCGGCGTGATCGCGGCGGCGCCGAACACCGCGGCGAACGGCAACGTCCAGAACACGATCCCGGCCGGCGACATCACGACGTTCGAAGGCGTTACCAATCCGCTGATCACGTCCAACAACCTGTTGCTGCAGACCGGCGCGCAGCTCGTCAAGGCGTTCGCGCCGACGACGATCAACTCCGGTGGCACGTCGACGCTGACCGTCACGGTGCGCAACTACAACGCGCAGGCGATCACGCCCATCGGGTTCCCCGATCCGTTGCCGGGCGTCATGCGCGTCGCCGCCGCCCCCAACACGGGCGGCACCTGCGTGACCGTGAACGGCGGGTCGTTCAGCGCGGCGGTGCCGGGCACCGCGACGTACACGACGGCGGGCGGGTCGCTGCCCGGCGTCCCGTCCAACGCCGCAGCCAATGTCTTCACTTCCTGCACCTACACGATCGACGTCACCGCGTTGAACGCCGCGACGGCGCCGCTCGCCCTCAGCAATACCATCGCCGCCGGCAACTTCGGTGGGGTCGGGTACCTGGTCTCGAACGCCGCGGTTCTGACGGTCGTGCGGCCGAGCACGCTGTCCGGGTCGAAGTCGCTCACGACGATCGTGGGTCCGGCGGTCCAGACGAACACGATCCTCGCGACCGTCGTCATCAACAATTCGGCGGCCGTCCCGGCGACCAGTCTAGCCATGACCGACCTCCTGACCACGATGGGCGCCGGCTACACGTTCGCCGCGGCGCCCATCGCTACGTCGAGTTGCGGCGGCGCTTTCGGGGCCACCGGCGGAACGTCGGTCACCTTCACCGGCGGCACGATCCCGGCGTCTTCGAATTGCACGCTCACCTTCCCGATCCAGATCGCCGCCAACGCCGCGACGGGAACGCGCACCAACACGATCGCGGCGGGCGGCATCACGGTGACAGGCGACACGAACACGAGCCCGCTGGCGGCGAGCATCGCCGTCGGCGCTGCGCTCACGGTCGCCAAGGCCTTCAATCCGACGACGGTCTTCGCCGGCGCGGATACGCGCCTCACCATCACCATCGCGCACGCGAACGGCGCGGTCGCGTTCACCAACGTCGCGTTCACCGACACGCTGCCCGCACTGCCCGCCGCCCACGTGGTCTCGACGAATCCCAATGCCGTGACGACCTGCGCGGGGGGGACGGTCACCGCGAATCCCGGCGCCGGCACGATTTCGCTCTCGGGAGGCACGCTCGCGGTCGGCGCGACCAGCTGCACGGTTGCCGTCAACGTGACCACACCAGGTGGCTCGGGAGCGGCGATCAACACGCTGGCCATCGGGTCCGTGACGAGCGCGCCCCAGGGCGTCGCCAACGTCGCCGCCGCCGCGGCGACGATCACCCGGATCACCGGCACGGTGTCGCTCGCGAAGTCGTTCACGCCCGCTACGGTTGCGCTCAACGGGACGTCGGTGATGCGCGTGCGCATCCTGAACAATGCGCCGGGCGCCATCGCGCTCACCGGCGTCGCGCTGTCCGACCTGTTGCCCACGGGCATGGTGGTCCACTCGACGCCCGCCGCGACGTTCACGGGGACCGGCTGCTCGCCGGCGGGCGTGAACACGGCGGCGCCGAACGGCGCCACGGTCGCGATCACCGCCAAGTCCGTCGCCGTCAACGCGATCTGCACGATCCAGGTGACGGTCCGCGCGACCGCGGCCGGCAATCTCATCAACCAGATCGCCGCCGGTGCGCTGACGTCGGCGCAAGGCGTGTCGAACATCGACCCGGTCGCCGCGACGCTGGCATCGACGGGCCTCGCGAACCTGTCGGTCACGAAGACCGACGGCGTGACGCAGGTCGCCGCCGGTGCGACGACGACGTACACGGTCGTCGTGACCAACGCCGCCGGCAGCGCCAACGTCATCGGCGCGCTGTTCACCGATCCCGAGCCCGCGAACGCGACGTTCCCGTCATGGAGCTGCATCGCGGCGCCCGCGACCGCGTCCTGCACGGCGAGCGGCAGCGGATCGATCAGCGACACCGTCAACATCCCGGCCGGCGCCACGCTCACCTACACGGTCACTGCCGCGGTGCCTGCGGGCGCGTCCGGGCAGGTCGTGAACGTCGCGACCATCGACCCGCCCGCGTCGGTGATCGACGGCAACCCGGCCAACAATTCCGCCACCGACACCGACAACATCGTGCAGCAGGTCGCGCTGGCGCTGACCAAGACCGACAACAGCGCGACCTACGTTCCGGGCGGCACCGGGACCTACGTCGTCACGGTCACCAACGGCGGCCCGTCGAACGGGACCGGCATCTCGTACGCCGACACGCTGCCCGGCGGCGTCGTCATCGCGGCGCCTGGCGTGAGCTGCACGCCCACCGGAATCGCGAGCTGCGGCAGCGCGGGCGCGAACACGGTCGGCACGAACGGCGTGTCGTTCACCGGCATGCAGATCGGCGCGGGCGCGGGCAACTCGGTCCAGGTGTCGGTGCCGGTGTCGTATTCGGCGTCGATGACGAACTCGCCGCTCGTCAACACGGCGCAGGCGATGCACGTCGCGTCGGGCAACAGCGCGAGCGGGCAGGACTCGAGCACGCGCGCGCCCGACATCGTGCTCGCGGTCACCAAGACCGACGGCAGCGCGACCTACGTTCCCGGCGGCACGGCGACCTACACGGTGGTCGTCACCAACAACGGTGTGACCGACGCGCTCAGCGTGGCGGTGACGGACACGCTGCCGACCGGCGTCACGCTCACCGGCAACGTCACCTGCGTCCCCAGTGCGCTGTCGGATTGCGGCATCGTGACCGGCACGACCGGCCAGACCGCGTTCGGGGCGACGGTCGCGGTCATCCGCGGCGGCGGCACGCTCACGTTCACGGTTCCGGTCGCCTTCGACATCCTGTTGACCGACGCGTCGATCACCAACACCGCGACGGCGACGGCCACCGATCCGCAGCTTCCGCCGCCGGGCACCGTCAGCGCACAGGGAAGCGACACCGACACGCGCGCGGCGGTCGACCTCGGCATCGTCAAGTCGCACACGGGCAACTTCTTCCAGGGGCAGGCCGGCGCGACGTTCTCGATCGTCGTCACGAACAACGGGCTGTCGCCGACGTTCGGCACCGTCACGGTGAGCGACGTGGTGCCCGCGGGCCTGACAGCCACGGCAATCGCCGGCACCAATTGGTCATGTACGCAGCCGGCCGGTCCGTGCACGCGCAGCGATCCGCTGGGCGCGACGCAGTCGTACGACACGATCACGCTGACGGTCGACGTCGCCACCAGCGCCGGCACGCCGCTCGTCAACCAGGCGACGGTGTCGGGCGGCGGCGATCCGACGCCTGCGACCTCGAACGACACCGTCGTCGTCGACGTGGGGCGCGATCTCACGATCACCAAGACGCACGCGGGCAGCTTCTTCCAGGGCCAGGTCGGCGCGCAGTTCACGATCGGGGTGTCCAACGTCGGCGGCACGGCGTCGACTGGAACGGTCACAGTGACCGAATCGCTCCCCGCAGGCTTGACCGCGACGGCGATGTCCGGCACCGGTTGGAGCTGCTCGCAGCCGGCCGGACCGTGCACGCGCAGCGACGTGCTCGCGCCGACGGGCGCGTATCCGGTGATCACGCTGACCGTGGATGTTGCATCGACCGCGGGCTCGCCGCTGCTGAACGTCGCGACGGTCTCCGGCGGCGGCGACATCAACCCGACGAACAACACCGCGAACGACTTCGTCACCGTGGTGGGCGGGCCCGACCTCGCGATCGCGAAGTCGCACGCCGGCACCTTCTTCCAGGGGCAGGTCGGCGCGCAGTTCACGATCACCGTCAACAACCTCGGACTGACGCCCAGTCTCGGCACGGTCACCGTGAGCGACGTGCTGCCGACCGGCCTCACGGCCACGGGGATTGCCGGCACCGGCTGGACGTGCACGCAACCCGGCGGTCCCTGCACACGCAGCGACGTGCTGGCGCCGGCGGGGGTCTACCCGACGATCACGCTGACGGTGGACGTCGCTCCGAACGCCGGCACCACGCTGGTCAACACGGCAACGGTCGCCGGAGGCGGCGACGTCAATCCGGCGAACAACTCGGCGAACGACACCGTGACCGTCGTGGGCGGGCCCGACCTCGCGATCGCGAAGACCCACAGCGGCAACTTCTTCCAGGGCCAGATCGGTGCGCAGTTCACGATCACGGTCAACAACCTCGGGCTATCGCCGAGCGTGGGAACGGTCACCGTGAGCGACGTTCTGCCGACCGGACTGGCGGCGACCGCCATCGGCGGCACCGGCTGGACGTGCACGCAACCCGCCGGGTCTTGCACGCGCAGCGACGCGCTGCCGCCGGCGGGGGTCTACCCGACGATCACGCTCACGGTGGACGTTGCCGGCAACGCGGGCTCGCCGCTCCTCAACACCGCGACGGTCTCCGGCGGCGGCGACATCAATTCGAGCAACAACAGCGCGAGTGACTCGGTGACCGTCGCACTCGGGCCCGACCTGCGCATCACGAAGACGCACGCCGGCAGCTTCACGCTGGGCCAGGCCGGCGCGACCTACACGATCACGGTGTCGAACGCCGGCAATTCCGCGACCGTCGGCACGGTGGACGTGACCGACATCGTGCCGGCGGGGCTGACGGCGACCGCGATCGCCGGGATCAACTGGGCGTGCACGCAGCCTGCCGGGCCCTGCTCGCGCAGCGACGCGCTCGCGCCTGCCGGCAGCTACGAGCCGATCACGCTGACGGTGAACGTGTCGACCTCGGCGCCCCCGAGCGTGGTCAACACCGCGACTGTCAGCGGCGGCGGCGACGTCGATCCGTCCAACAACACCGCGACGGATCCGACGACGATCGCGGCCGCCCTTGTCCGCCATCCGGTGCCGACGCTCGGGCCGGTCGCCCTGACCTTGTTGAGCCTCCTCCTCCTCGCGCTGGGCTGGAGACGCGCCCGCTTCGTGCGGTAGCGCACGCAAGTCCGCGGCGTTGTGGCGTTTGCACCACACGCCAAAATCGCCAGCCGACGAACGGTACGAGAATTCGGCCGCGATTGACGCGCATGACGCGCACCAGTTGTGCTGTTCAACTCGCGTCAGATTCGTCCGCCGTCCGCACCCTTCATGCTATTGGCATGAACACTACGCTGGGTGTGTTCGACGCAAGTTGTTCACTTCACGAACAATTCTTGTACCGCTCAATCGCGGCACCGATTCGAGCGCGAGTTTCCTGAACTCCAAGACATCAACGAGTTACGCGCGAAACCGCGCGTAACTTCTTGTCCATTTCTTCGCTGTTAGCATCCGCCTCGACCACTGTCGTCACAGAACGACAGGGTCGCGTCGGCGGTGCCACACGACCGCTGAAACACCCGGCCCCGGGCGTTGTTGGACGCGGCGGCTAGTCGGGACGAGACGTCGGGGGCTTCCCCCGCCGAATGATTGACGCCCTAACGCGATCGGGTCGCCATGCGCCGTCTTGCCCAGCCCTCCACTTCGTTCCCCGCCGTTTCTTCCGCCGGCCGCACGCTGCGCCGCGCGCTCGGGGTATCCCTGATCTCGCTGGGCGTTGCCGCACCCGCGTGGGCGACGATCAACGTCAACAAGACCTTCACGCCGGACGCGGTCAAGTCGAACCAGCCGTCGAAGGTCACGTTCTACTTCGTCAACAACAGCCTGAGCGCCGCGACCTCGCTGGCGTTCACCGACCCGCTGCCGACAGGCATGGTCGTCGCGCCGACGCCGAACATCGTCACCGGCGGCCCGAACGGTTGCGGCGGCACGCTGACCGCCGTCGCTGGTGCGACCTCGGTCTCGTACACCGGCGGCACCATCCCGGCGGCGGCCGGGACCGATCCGGGCGAGTGCAGGATCAGCTTCGACGTCGTGGTCGCGAATCCGAGCGTGCTGATCAATTCGGTGCCGGTGGGCGAAGTCACGTCGACGCAAGGCTCGAACCTCCAGGCCGCGGAAGCGACGCTGAACGTGACCGGCCTCGCGCCGATCAACGGCACGAAGCAGTTCAGCCCGACGTTCGTCCACGGCTACCTGCCGCTGTACTCGACGCCGATCCCGGCGGGCAGCAAGTCGACCGTCACGATCACGCTCAACAACCCCAACGACATCCCGCTGACCGCTGTCGCGTTCACCGACAACCTGCCGTCGACGCCGGGCGTCACGGCGGGCGGCATCGTGGTCTCGCCGATCCCGAACGAATCGACGACCTGCGCAGGCGGCACCGTCACGGCGGTCGCGGGCGCCAAGAGCGTGTCGCTGTCCGGCGGCACGATCCCGGCGTTCGGGAGCTGTAACGTCAAGTTCGACGTCGTGGCCGAGAGCCCGACGGTCAACGCCCAGGGCAACGTCCGCAACACGATCCCGGCGGGCGGCGTGACGACGTTCGAAGGGCCGACCAACGCGTCGTTCTTCGCGGACATCAACCGCCAGACCGGCGCGCACGTGCAGAAGACGTTCGCGGCCGGCACGATCGCCAACGGCGCCACGACCATCCTGACGCTGACGGTGCGCAACTACACCCAGAGCGTGGTCAACAACATCGCGTTCACCGACACGCTGCCGGGCACGGCCCCGAACGGCCTCTACGTCGCGAATCCGGCCAGGCCGACGCTCGTCAGCTCGGATTGCGAGTTCCCGTCGACCGGCGCATCCGGATTCGCGGTAACGGCGGACCCGGACACCAAGACCATCACCGTCTCGGGCGGCTCGCTCGCCGCCGCGCCGAATTCGGCCAACCCGACCCAGTGCACGATCCGCGTCAACGTGAAGGGGATCAACCCCAACCAGACGACCATGCCGCTCACGAACTCGGTCCTGACCGGGACGTGGAACGCGACGCTGGGCAACTTCACGTACCCGACGACCAGCGCCAACATCACGATCAACCCGACCAGCCTGATCACCGGGGCGAAGTCGTTCGCGCTCCCGTCGATCTACCAGGGCAACTCGAGCGTCGGGACGATCACGCTCAGGAACGACAGCGGCGTCCAGCTCACCAGCTTCGGCTTCACGGACAACGTGACGGCGAAGATGGGTGGCGCGCCGGGCTCGGTCTCGATCGCCGCGGCGCCCGCGCCGGCCAACGACTGCGGCATGGTGCTGGACGGCACCGTGCTTCCGTCGGTGCTCAAATTCACCGGCGGCACGCTCGCCGCAGGCGCCACGTGCACGATCACGTTCACCGCGAACACCACGGCGAACATCGCGCTCGGCGGCCGCGTCAACACGATCGACGCGAACGCGGTCACCGGCACGACGCCGACGGCCGAGGTCGTCAAGAACCTGCTGCCGATCGCCGGAACGCTGACCATCGTCGCCCCGTCGGCTTCGAAGGCGTTCAGCCCGGGGACCGTGATGGCGGGCTTCGACTCGACGCTGACGATCACGGTGACGCGGCCGAACTCGGCGGCGCAGGTGTGGACGGACTTCACGATCACCGACAACCTTCCGGCCGGCCACACGGTCTCGCCGGTCGCACCGACCGCGGGCACGTGCGTGGGCACGCTCACCGCGCCGGTGGGCGGCTCGAGCATCGCGTTCACGTCGACGGCGGTCCCGCCCCCGGCGGTCAACGCGAGCTGCACGATCCGCGTGAACGTGCGCACGCCAACGGGTAGCACCGGCACGGCGCTCAACCGGATCCTTCCGGGGCAGTTCGTCGTCAACTACGCGGGCGGCGGCAGCTTCAGCAACACCGGCAACATCGACGCCAACATCTCGCGCACCACGACGTCGGTCTCGCTGACCAAGTCGTTCGAGCCGCCGGTCGTCGACCTGCTCGGCGTGTCGAGGATGTTCCTGCGCATCGTGAACACCGCCGGCACCGCGGTGAACCTGACCGGCGTCAACCTGCTGGACACGCTGCCGGCGGGCCTGGTCGTCGCCAACCCGGCGAACGCGGCGTTCACCGGGACGGGCTGCTCGCTCGGCACGCTGACCGCGACGCCTGGCGACAACAAGGTCACGCTGACCAACGCGTCGGTCAACGCCGGCCGGATCTGCTCGATCGAGGTGGACACGCAGGCGCTCGCCGCCGGCAACCTGATCAACCAGGTGGCCGCGGGCGCGCTCACGACGACGCAGCTGATCACCAACGCCGAGCCGGTCGCCGCGACGGTGACGTCGACGGGCCTGTCGAACCTGACGGTCACCAAGACCGACGGGATCACGTCGATGCGGCCGGACGGCACGACGACGTACACCGTCGTGGTGTCCAACGGCACGGGCGCGAACGTCGCCGACGTCGCGGGCGCGACGTTCACCGACACGCCGCCGGCCGGCATGACGTTCACGTCGTGGTCGTGCGTTCCTAGCTCCGGCGCGGTGTGCACAGCGAACGGCACGGGCGCGATCAGCGACACGGTCACGATCCCGAAGGGTGGGTCGATCACCTACACGATCAACGCGCAGCTCGCGGCCGTGTACCTGCCGTCGACGGTGCAGAACTGCGCCTCGATCACGCCGCCCGGCTCGGTCATCGACATCGACCTGACCGACAACCAGGCGTGCGACACCAACAACATCCTCCGCGGGCTGCAGCTGCGCAAGGTGTGGATCAACGGCATCGTCAACGACGCGATCAGCGCCACGACGACCGGCCTGCTCAACAACGCCGCGGTGGCGTCGACGTCGACCGGCAACAACTCGACCGACGGCACGCAGGTGCTCAACCTGGCCGGTCCGGTGGTCACGTTGCCCGCCGAGACGTTCGGCCCGGGCTCGCAGGCGAACTACACGACGACGCTGTCGTGCACCGGTGCGACGCCGTCGTCCACGACGCCGCCCGCGACGTTCACGCTGGGCAACGCCGACGTGGTCTGCACGTACACCAACACGCGCGTCGCTCGGAACATCACGTTGCGCAAGCAGTGGATCAACGCCATCCCGGGTCACCAGATCACGGTCGCCACGGAGGGCCTGACGCCGAACGCGTCGGTGACGTCGACGGCCGACGCCGAGGGCGACAACCTCGACACCGGCACGACGCAGTCGGTCGTCCCGGGCGGAACGGTGACGCTGCCGGCCGAGACGTTCAACGCCGGGCTGCAAATCGGCTACGTGACGACAGTCGCGTGCACGGGAGCGACGCCTTCGTCGTCGACCCCGGGCCCGAACACGACGTTCACGATGCCGGACGCGGACGTGGTCTGCACGTACACGAACTCGCGGCGCGCGCGGGCGGTCCTGCTGCGCAAGCAGTGGTTCAACGGGCTCGTCGGCGACCAGATCACGGTGGCCACGACCGGGCCGTCGGTCAACCCGCTGATTGCGTCGACGTCGACGGGCAACAACCTCGGCACGGGCGTGTCCGTCCTGGTCGACATCGGCGCGGTGATCACGCTGCCGGCGGAGACCTTCCTGGTCGGCCAGCAGGCGAACTACACGACGACGATTGGCTGCACGGGCGTGACGGCGTCGAGCAACCAGCCGGGCGCGACATTCACGATGCCCGACGCGGACGTGGTCTGCACGTACACCAACGCGCGTGCTGTCGCGACGCTGACGTTGCGCAAGACCTGGATCACGGCGCTCAACGGCAACACGGTGACGCTGTCGGCCTCGGGCTTCGCGAACGGCGCCGCGGCGGGCTTCGTCTCCACGGCGCAGTCGGCGAACGAGACCGACACCGGGGCCACGGTCAACGTGTCCGCGGGCGAGGTCGGCACGCTGACCGAAGGGACGATCGGCGGTCCGGCGGCGCAGTGGCTGTCGAGCATGTCGTGCACGGGCAATTCGATCCCGCTGGTCGGCAACTCGCTCACGGTCTCGCCGACCGACACGTCGATCGTGTGCACGTTCGTCAACCAGCGCCTGCCGGCCGCGCCGCCGCCGCCGCCGCACCTGGTGCCGACGATGTCCGAGTACGGAATGATGCTGATGGCCGCGCTGCTGGCGCTGATGGGCGGGCTGACGCTGCGCCGGCGCGGGGGGCGCTAGCGAAAGGTTTCCGCAGTCGCTGAAGTTGAAGGTGTAGTGGGAGGAGGCGGACCGGCGTCACCGCGCCGGTCCGCGGGCAGGTCGCAAGGGGGAGCGAAGAACGACAACAATGAAAAAGGCCGGACGCCTCGCGGCGTCCGGCCTTTCGCTTTCTGTCCTTGGGATGACGCTTACGCGGGCTGGATGTTCGACGCCTGCTTGCCCTTCGGGCCTTGCGTGACCTCGAACTGGACCTTCTGGCCTTCCTTCAGGGTCTTGAACCCGGGCATGTTGATGGCCGAGAAGTGCGCGAACAGATCTTCGCCGCCGCCGTCAGGCGTGATGAAGCCGAAGCCCTTGGCGTCGTTGAACCATTTGACGGTTCCGGTAGGCATGGATGGATTCCTTGAGTCGGTCTGGTCTCCGGGAACCCGCCCGGCCGGTGTTTCGATCTCAAGGACGTCGAGCGGGCGCGGAACCGCGTGCGCTTTCGCACTTGAATCAAAAACGGTCGGTATTGTAGACGATTTTGCCCCTGTCAACAGGGGGGGATAAGGCCGCTCCGGGGGAGGTCTTCCCGGTTCAGGCGAGCTCGGCCCGGACCATCGCGGCCCCGGCGCCGAGCGCGGCCAGCTTGCCCCGGGCGATCTCCCGGGGCAGCGGGACCATCCCGCAATTGGTGCACGGATAGAGCTTGTCGGGCGCGACGAAGCGGAGCGCCGAGCGGATCACGCGGGCGACGTCGTCGGCGGTCTCGACGCGCTCGTCCGCGACGTCGATCGCGCCGACGAGCACGTCCTTGCCGGTCAACAGGCCGATGAGCTCGATCGGCACGTGCGAGTTCGCGCACTCGAGCGACACCTGGTCGATCGCGGAGGCGGCGAGCAGCGGGAAGGTCTGCTCGTACTGGCGCCATTCGCCGCCGAGCGTCTTCTTCCAGTCGTTGTTGGCCTTGATGCCGTAGCCGTAGCAGATGTGCACCGCCGTGGTACACGCGAGCCCCTGCGCGGCGCGCTCGAGCGTCTTCACGCCCCAGGCGCGCACCTCGTCGAAGAACACGTTGAACGCGGGCTCGTCGAACTGGATCACGTCGACGCCCGTCGAGGCGATCTCGCGCGCCTCGGCGTTCAGGATCTCGGCGAACGCCCACGCCAGCTTCTCGCGGTTCTTGTAGTGGGCGTCGTAGAGCGTATCGACCATCGTCATCGGGCCGGGCAGGGTGACCTTCACGCGGCGCGAGGTCGCGGTGCGCAGGAACCGCGCGTCGTCGACGAACACCGGCGCGCGCCGCGACACCGGGCCGGTCACGACCGGCACGTCGGCGTCGTAGCGGTTGCGAATGCGCACCGTCTTCCGGTTCGCGAAGTCGACGCCGTCGAGTTGCTCGATGAACGTCGTGACGAAGTGCCGGCGCGTCTGCTCGCCGTCGGTCACGATGTCGATGCCGGCGCGCTCCTGGTCGCGCAGCACGAGGCGCACCGCGTCGCGTTTGCCCTCGGCGAGCGCTTCGCCCTCGAGGCGCCACGGCGCCCACAGCTTCACCGGCTCGGCCAGCCACGCCGGCTTGGGCAGGCTGCCGGCGATCGTCGTGTTCAGCAAGGTCGTCATGGCCGCGCATTTTTGCACGGGCCGCAAAAGACGTGGCGGCGGCTTCACGCGAGGTGGTCAGGCCGCTTGACCGCTATGGGGGTCGTCGGCAAGATGCGGCGTCCCGCGCCGTCCCCCTCCGCCGTCGATGTCCACGATCCTGTTCGCCGACCACGACTACCACGACATCTCGCTCGAGCGCGACCTCCTCGACCGCCACGGCATCCGGCTGGACGTCGCGCAGTGCAAGACCGAGGCCGACGTGATCGCGGCGGCGCAGGACGTGCGCGGCATCCTGCTGCAATACGCGCCGATCACCGAGCGCGTCGTCGCGGCGCTGCCGCGCCTCGGCATCGTGAGCCGGATCGGCGCGGGCTTCGACACCATCGACACCGAGGCCTGTGCGCGCCACGGCGTGTGGGTCGCGAACTCGCCGGACTACGGCGTCGGCGAGGTCGCCACGCACGCGCTCGCACTGGCCTTGGCGTTGGTTCGCAACGTCGTCGGCTGGCACCGCGACATCGCCGCCGGCCGCTGGCACTACACGACGGCCGGGCCGATCCGGCGGGCCTCCGAGCTCACCCTCGGGATCGTCGGCCTCGGCCGCATCGGCAAGCGGATGGCGCACGTCTCGCGCGACGTGTTCAAGCGCGTGATCGCGGCCGACCCCTACCTGATCGACGGCGACTTCCCGGCCTACGTCGCGCGCGGCACCCTCGACGAAGTGTTCGCGCAGTCCGACGTCGTGTCTCTGCACACGCCGCTCAACGCCGAGACGCGGGGGATGATCGGGACCCGCGTGCTCGGCCTGGCGAAGCCGGGCTCCTACCTGGTCAACACGTCGCGCGGCGCGGTGGTCGACGTCGACGCCGCGCTCGCCGCGCTCGACCGCGGCACGCTCGCCGGGCTCGCGCTCGACGTGCTGCCCGTCGAGCCGGTGCCGCCCGACTCGCGTCTGCTCTCGAATCCGCGTGTTATTCTGACCCCGCACGCGGCGTTCTACTCGGTGGAGTCGGAGAAGGAGCTGCGCCGCAAGGCCGCGCAGAACCTCGTCACCTGGCTCGCCACCGGTCGACCCGACTACGTCGTGACGGCCGGCACCCGGAAGCCCTAGCACCCGACGTCGCGCGTCCACGCCCGGGCGCGCGGCGCGACAAATCGACCCACGGGCGAGGAGGAGCACCATGGCCGCGGTCGGCATCGCGTCCGTGCACAAGCATTTCGGCGCGACGCACGTGATCCGCGGCGTCGACGTCTCGATCGCCGACGGCGAGTTCTGCGTGCTCGTCGGGCCGTCGGGTTGCGGCAAGTCGACGCTCCTTCGCATGATCGCCGGCCTCGAGGAAATCTCCGATGGCGAGATCCGCATCGGGGACAAGGTCGTCAACAACGTCCCGCCGAAGGCGCGCGACGTCGCGATGGTGTTCCAGAACTACGCCCTCTATCCGCACATGACGGTGCGCGACAACATGTCGTTCGCGCTGATGCTCGCGAAGACGCCCAAGGACGAGATCACGCGGCAGGTCGACCGCGCCGCGGGCATCCTGGGGCTCGGGACCTTGCTCGACCGCTACCCGCGGCAGCTGTCGGGCGGGCAGCGGCAGCGTGTCGCCATGGGACGCGCGATCGTGCGCGACCCGCAGGTCTTCCTGTTCGACGAGCCGCTGTCGAACCTCGACGCCAAGCTTCGCGTCGCGATGCGCACCGAGATCAAGGAGCTGCACCAGCGGCTCAAGACGACCTCGATCTACGTGACGCACGACCAGATCGAGGCGATGACGATGGCCGACACGATCGTCGTGATGCGCGACGGCCTCGTCGAGCAGACCGGCGCGCCGCTCGACCTGTACGACCGCCCGGTCAACACGTTCGTCGCCGGATTCATCGGCTCGCCGGCGATGAACATGCTCGCCGGCGTCGTGCGCCGCAACGGTGCGGGAACGCGTGTCGCGCTCGCCGCGGGGGGCGACGTGGCGGCGCCGGGCGTGCCCGACGACGGCCGCGAGGTCGTCTACGGCATCCGCCCCGAGCATCTCGCGCTGGGCGATCCTGCGGAGGGCCTCGCCGCCGAGGTCGTCGTCGTCGAGCCCACCGGCGCCGATACGCAGGTCGTCTGCCGCGTCGGGGGCCAGGACGTGATCGCGGTGCTGCGCGACCGCGTGGCCTGCCGCGCCGGCGACCGCGTGGGCCTGAGGCCCGACGCGTCGCGGGCCCACCTTTTCGACGCTTCGTCGGGCGCGCGCCTCGCCGTCTGACCGGAGCGGATTCTTTCGATCGAGCGCCTTTCAACAGCTCGAGCCTTAGGGCACACCAAGGAGGAGTGATGAGCGACTTCAAGCGGCGGGAATTCCTGAAGACGACAGCGGGTGTGGCGGCGACGACCGCGCTCGGCAGCGGATCGGCGCTGCTGTCGGCGGACGCGCTGGCGCAGCAGACGCGCTTCAACCCGGAGAAGGGGGCGAAGCTTCGCGTGCTGCGCTGGAAGCGGTTCGTGCAGGGCGACGAGGACGTGTGGGCGGCGAACACCAAGAAGTTCACGCAGATGACCGGCATCGACGTGCGCATCGACGCCGAAGGCTGGGAGGACGTCCGGCCGAAGGCGGCCGTCGCGGCGAACGTCGGCAGCGGCCCGGACATCATCATCAGCACGATGGAAGACGCGCACCAGTATCCCGAGAAGCTCGTCGACGTCACCGACGTGGCGACTTACCTCGGCAACAAGTACGGCGGCTGGTACGAGGCGGCCAAGGCGTACGGGATGCACGGCAAGAAGTGGGTCGCGATCATGATGGGCGCGGCCGGCAACGCGGTCGTCTACCGCGACAGCCACATCAAGGCTGCGGGCTTCGACTCGGTGCCGCGCGACCTCGGCGGCTTCCTGAAGCTTTGCCAGGCGCTCAAGACCAAAGGCACGCCGGCGGGCTTCGCGCTCGGCAACGCCACCGGCGACTCGAGCTGGACGCACTGGCTCGTGTGGGCGCACGGCGGCAAGCTCGTCGACGGCAAGAACAACGTCGTCATCAACAGCGCCGAGACGATCGAGGCGCTCGAGTACTCGAAGCAGCTCTACGAGACGTTCATCCCCGGCACGCTGTCGTGGCTCGACCCGAACAACAACAAGGCGTTCCTCGACGGGCAGCTCAGCCTGACGGCGAACGGGATCTCGGTCTATTACGCGGCGAAGAACTCGCCGGACGCGAAGCTCCAGGAGATGACCAAGGACATCCAGCACGCGTACTTCCCAGTCGGCAAGGACGGCAAGTCGCGCGAGCTGAACCTCGTCTTCCCGATGATGATCTTCAAGTATTCGAAGTACCCGAACGCGGCCAAGGAATACCTCCGGTTCATGATGGAGCGCGAG
>DATBSV010000048.1:0-8717 GCA_036559685.1 Casimicrobiaceae bacterium | reverse complement strand
GAGCTCGGCGATGCGCAGGAGCGACAGGCACGCGTCCTCGGCCGGCTTGACGACGCACGCGTTGCCCGCCGCGAGCGCGCCGCCCACGCTGCGCCCGAAGATCTGCATCGGGTAGTTCCAGGGAATGATGTGGCCGGTGACCCCGTGCGGCTCGCGCCAGGTCAGCACCGTGTAGCCCGGCGTGTAGGGAATCGTCTCGCCGTGCAGCTTGTCGGGCGCGCCGGCGTAGAACTCGAAGTAGCGCGCGCACGCGACGACGTCCGCACGCGCCTGCTTCATCGGCTTGCCGCAATCGCGCGCCTCGAGCCACGCGAGCTCGTCGGCGTGATCGGCGATGATGCGAGAGAGCGCCATGAGCCGGCGGCCCTTCTCGACCGGCGCGAGCTTGCCCCACGCGCCCTCGTACGCCGCGCGCGCCGCGCGGACGGCCGCGTCGACGTCCGGCCCCTCCCCGCGCGCGATCGACGCGAACGGCTTGCCGTCGGACGGATCGATGACAGGCAGCTCGGCGCCGGTCGCGCCGGCGCGGAACGACCCGCCGATGAAATGGCGTGCCGGGGTGCGAACGATCTGGGAAGGGTGCGGGGCGTTCATCGCTTCGCCATCATCTCCTTCGGCGCGAACCGGTGCGCGAGCGTCTGCTCGTCGACGCGCGGCACGTAGCCGATGCCGTCGCGCGTCGCCCACAGGCTCACCTGGAAGTGCAGCGGGATGATGCCCGTGTCGTTGATCGCGAGCTCGGCCGCGCGTTGCAGGTAGGCCTCGCGCTTCAAGTCGTCGACGGTCGCGAGCGCGTCCTCGGTCAGCGCGTCGACCTTGCCGTTGCTGTAGCGGCCGCGGTTGGCGGTGCCGTAGCCCTTGTCGCGGTTGAACGTCATCAGGAGGGCCTTGAGCGACGAGCTCGACTCGCCCGTGCCGGTCGACCACCCTACCAGGATCACGCTGAACTTGAGATCGGTCGCCTGCGGGAAGAACGTGGCCGACGGCATCGCGACGACCTCGGTCCTCACGCCGGCGCGCGTCCACATCTGCGCGAGCGCCTGCGCGATCTTGGCGTCGTTCACGTAGCGGTTGTTGGTCGCGTGCAGCGTCAGGTTCAGGCCGTCCGGATAGCCGGCCTGCGCCAGCAGCTTCTTCGCGCCCTCGGGGTCGTGCTTCTCGACCTTGAGGTTCTTCGTCGCACCGAACAGGAAGTCGGGCACGAGCTGCCCGGCCGGCACCGCCTCGTTCTCCATCACGCGCTCGACGACCAGCGGCCGGTTGATCGCCATCGACAGCGCCTTGCGGACGTTGGGATCCTTCAGCGGATTGCGGTCCAGCGCCTTGCCGTCCTTGGACACGACGAACGGCGTCACCGCGCGGTCGCTGTCGAGGTGCACGTACATCAGCCGGTCCGAGACCTGCCGGTAGATCGAGAGCCGCTTGTCGCCCTTGAGCTTGCCGACGTCCGCGGTCGGCACGTTCTCGATCGCCTGCACGTCGCCCGACAGCAGCGCCGCGACGCGCGCGGCGTCGTTGGTGAGCATGCGCAGCGTGACCGTGTCCCACGGCGTCTTGCCGCCCCACCACGCGTCGTTCCGCGCGAGCTCGATGCGGTCGCCCTTCGTGTAGCGCACGAGCTTGTACGGCCCGGTGCCGATTGCGGCCTTGCCGCTGTTGAAGTCCTCGGTCGACGCGGTCGCCGCGGCCTTGCTGATGATCGCGATCTGCGTCATGTCGGTCGGCATCAGCGGATACGGCGCGACCGTTCGGAAGCGGATCGTGTACGGGTCGACGACGTCGACCTTCGCGATCTGCTTGGTGTAGGCGGTGAACGGGCTCGGGCTGCTCGGAACCTTGGGCACGCGATCGAGCGACGCGACGACGTCGGCGGCGGTGAACTCGCTGCCGTCGGAGAACTTCACGCCCTTGCGCAGCTTGAATTCCCACACCGTCGGCTCGATCGCCTTCCATTCGGTCGCGAGACCGGGCACCGGCTGCGACTTTTCGTTGCGCAGCACCAGGTAGTCGAACAGGTGGGCGGCAACCGCGTTGTTCGGCGTGAGGTTGTGGTAGTGCGGGTCGACCGACGTGATGTCGGCAGACAGGCCGACGATGAGGTTCGCGGCGGATGCGGGCAGCGCGAGCGCGAGCGCGGCGGCGGCGGCGAACGAGCGGACGGGGTTCATGTCCAAGCGATGCTCCGTGGGGAAGTAGGAACGCGCCGTCAGCCCACCGACGCCGGCGAAGCATAGCAAGCGCCCTTGCGTTGTAACAGACTGTGACGGGGAGCTTGTCGAGTCAACGCAGGCGTCCCACCTGTCGTTCTAGGCGGCATATGCGGCATTCGCGTGCCACCGCGAAAGGAGAAATCATGAAACGTCGTCTTGCTACCCTTGCCGCCGTCGCCGCCGTCGCGGGCGCTGGTGCGTTCGCTTCATTGCCGGCGCAGGCGAGCAACGTCTCGTGGGGAGTTTCGATCGGCGTGCCCGGGCTGGGGCTCTACGCCGGCGCACCCGCGTGGGGCTACGGCTACGGTTACGGCCACCGCCCGTATGTACGTCCCTATGCGCCGGTCTACGCGCCCGCGCCGGGGTATTACGGCCCGCGCGTCGTCTACCCGGCACCGTACCGTCACTACCGTACCTACGCGCCGTACTACGCGCCGGCCCCGGTCTACCGGCCGCCGGTCGTCTTCCGTCCGTACCCCTACTGACGCCCGACGTATCTGATCCTGTAGATCGCGCCGGCCGCGTCGTCGCTCACGAGCAGCGACCCGTCCGGCGCGACGGCCACGTCGGCGGGGCGTCCCCACGCGCTCTCGCCCTGCAGCCACCCCTCCGCGAAGGGCTCGTACTTCACCGCCCGACCCTGCTCGTCGAGGCGCACGAGCGTCACGCGGTAGCCGATCCTGCGGCTGCGGTTCCACGAGCCGTGCTCGGCGATGAACACCTGGTTGCGGTACTCGGCCGGAAACTGCGTGCCGGTGTAGAAGCGCATGCCGAGCGACGCCACGTGCGGCCCGAGGTTCTGCGCGGGCGCGACGAATTCGCTGCACGCATGCCGCGCGCCGAAGCCGGGATCCGGAATCGTGCCGCCGTGGCAGTACGGGTAGCCGAAGTTCTGGCCGGAACGCGCGAGCCGGTTCAATTCGTCGGGCGGCTGGTCGTCGCCGAGCATGTCGCGACCGTTTTCGGTGAACCACAGCTCGCGCGTGCGCGGATGCCAGTCGAAGCCGACCGTGTTGCGCACGCCGCGCGCGACGACCTCGAAGCCGCTGCCGTCGGGATTCATCCGGCCGATGTTCGCGTAGCGCTCGAAGTCGGGCTCGCACACGTTGCACGGCGCGCCGACCGGCACGTACAGCTTGCCGTCGGGGCCGAACGCGATGAACTTGCGGCCGTGATGGCCGTCGTCCGGGAAGCGATCGCTGACGAGCACCGGTGACGGCGGATTGTCGAGGCGCCGCTCGATGTCGTCGAGGCGCAGGATGCGGCTCACCGCCGACACGTAGAGCGCGCCGTCGCGAAACGCGACGCCGGCCGGCTCGCGCAGTCCACGGGCGATCACGCGTACGACGGGCGGTCGGCCCTCCGGGAAGCTCACCGCGCTCACGTCGCCGCGCGTGCTGCCGACGAACAACGTGCCGTCGCGACCGAACGTCATCGCACGCGCGTTCGGCACCTGGGCGACGAGCTCGATGCGGAAGCCCTCGGGCAGCTTGATGCGGTCGAGCGGCGGGCCGCCCTGCGCCCCGGCGACGAGTGGCGCGAGCAGCAGTGCGACGACGGTGCATGAGAGAAGGCGCGGCATGGCCGTGCAGCATAGCGCAGGGGGCCGGTGCTATGCTGTCGGCTTGCCGCCGACCCACCGATGAACGCCCCCGACCGCACGCTGCACGCTCCCGACGTCGATGTCGCGGCCGTGCGCGACGCGCATGAGCTCGCGGCGTGGGACATGATCCGCACGCTGGTCGGCTTCGACACGACCAGCCGCGACTCCAACCTCGCACTGATCCACTGGGTGCGCGACTACCTCGCGGGCCACGGCGTCGCCTCGACGCTCACGTACGACGACGAGCGGCGCAAGGCGAACCTGTTCGCGACGCTGCCCGCGCGCGACGGCAATGCGACGACGGGCGGCATCGTGCTGTCCGGCCACACCGACGTCGTGCCGGTCGATGGCCAGCCGTGGACGACCGAGCCGTTCGTCGCCACCCAGGTCGGCGACCGCGTGCTCGGTCGCGGCGTCACCGACATGAAGAGCTATTCGGCCACGGCGCTCGCGCTGGTGCCGCTGTTCCTGTCGCGCCCTCTCAATCTCCCGCTGCACTTCGCGCTGTCGTACGACGAAGAAGTGGGCTGCATCGGGGTGCGCCGGCTGATCGCCGAGCTCCCGTCGCGCGGCATCACGCCGTCGGGATGCATCGTCGGCGAGCCGACCGGCATGAAGCTGGTCGTCGCGCACAAGGGCAAGAAGAGCTGGCGCTGCCGCGTGCGCGGCCACGAGTCGCACAGCGCGCTGACGCCGCGCGGCGTCAACGCGGTCGAGATCGCGTGCGAGATCGTCGCGTACCTGTCGGCGATGGCGCGACGCTACCGCGACGCGGGCAGGCGCGACGTCGCCTACGACGTCCCGTACACGACGGTGCACGTCGGCACGATCCGCGGCGGCACGGCGCTCAACATCGTGCCGCGCGACTGCGCGTTCGACTTCGAGATCCGCCACCTGCCGTTCGACGATCCCGACGCGATGTTCGTCGAGGTCCGCGAGTACGCGATGGCCAAGGTCCCGGCGATGAACGCGGTTGCCGCCGACACCGGCATCGCGTTCGACGCGCTGTCGACCTTGCCGGGGTTCGACACGCACGACGGCTCGGACATCACCGCGCTCGGCCACGCGCTGGCCGGCGCCGATGGCGCGGACAAGGTCTCGTTCGGCACCGAGGCGTCGCTGTTCCACGGCGCGTCGATCCCGACCGTGATCTGCGGACCCGGCCACATCGCGCAGGCGCACCAGCCCGACGAGTGGGTCGCGCTCGAGCAGCTCGCGCGCTGCGAAGCGTTCATGCGTCGCCTCGCGGCAAGGCTGCACGACGCGTGACGGCGGTCGCTGCACCGTCGATCGAGGTCGTATTCCCTGACCTCGCGCGCTGGGAGCAGGGCAACACCGGCGTGCCCTATGTCTGGCACTTCGCGTCGAGCGCGCCCGGACCGCATGTGGTCGTGCAGGCGCTCACGCACGGCAACGAAGTCTGCGGCGCGATCGCCCTCGACCGCCTGCTCGACCGCTCGTTCAGGCCGGCATGCGGCACGCTCACGTTCGTGTTCGCCAACGTCGACGCCTACCGGGCGTTCGACCACGCCGATCCCTACGCGTCGCGCTGCGTCGACGAGGACTACAACCGCCTGTGGTCGGCCGAGGTCCTCGACGGCCCGCGCCAGAGCCGCGACCTCGCGCGCGCCCGCGAGCTCCGCCCGGTCATCGACGGCGCCGATGCGTTGCTCGACCTGCACTCGATGACCGATCCCTGTCCTCCGCTCGCGCTCGCGGGCCCGCGGGACAAGGGGCTCGCGCTCGCGCGCGCCGTCGGCGTGCCGAAGCACATCGTGATCGACAGCGGTCATGCCGCGGGCCGGCGGCTGCGCGACTATGCTTTCTTCGACGATCCGGCCGATCCGCGCGCTGCGCTGCTGATCGAGTGCGGCCAGCATTGGGAACGCGGGGCACCCGACGTCGCGCTCGAGAGCACGCTGCGCTTCCTCGCGCACTTCGGGCAGCTCGGCCGCGACGAGGCCGCGCGGCGGTTGGGCACCTCGCCCCCGCCGAAACAGCGCGCGATCGTCGTCACCGACGTCGTCACCATCGAGACCGATCGTTTCGCGTTCGCGATGCCGGTGCACGGCCTGCAGGCGGTCGCGAAGGCCGGCACGCTGCTCGCGACCGACGGGGAGCACGAGGTGCGCACGCCGCACGACGATTGCGTGCTGATCATGCCGACGCGCCGGCCGAAGGTCGGCGAGACCGCGGTCCGGCTCGGCCGCTACCTCGACTAGCGTCGCGCCAGCGCGCGCGCGGCATCGGCGACGCGCATCCCGATCGAAAGTCCCTTCGCCGCGGCCGCGGCGTTGACGCGCGACAGCGTGCCGGTCGCCCACATCGAGCGCGCGTCGCCGATGCGCCCGCTGGTGTGCGCGACCGTCGCCGCCGGAATGCCGCGCGCCTCGAGCACCGGCAGCCGCGAATGCCCGGCGCCATCGCGACCGCCGCCCGCGTCGTGGAAGAACGCGCCCGCCGCGTCGACGGACAGCGCGCTCGACGGCGCGCCGCCGTGCAGCGCCCCGTGGGATCCGATGACGAGGACCGAGCCAGCGTCGCCCGCATGCGCGCCGCCGATCGAATCGAGACCGACGATCGCGGCCGCGTGCGCGTTGCCGGGGACCAGCACGACGCGCGTGTCGCGGCCGATCGAAAGCGTGCCGGTCGGGATGGCACCCGCGCGCAGGCATTCCGCGGCATCCCGGCAGCGCATCGCCGGCGCGACCCCGAGCGCCGCCGCATGCGTGTTCGCGAACGACACGACGCCGCGGGCAAGCGTGTCGCCGCCGTCGGCGATGCGCGACGACGTGTGCGCCACGGCGGCGGCCGCCATTCCCACGCTGTCGAGAGCCCGCACGCCGGCGATGCCCGCGTCGTCGAGCCCCCGCCCCGCGTCGTTGAATATCGCTGCGCGCACGCCCGCGACGGACACGTATTGCGCGGCCACGAGGCCGCCGTGCGAGCCGCTGACCAGCACGGCGCCGCGTGCGTCGGCGCCCAGCGTCGTGACGCTGTCGGCGACGACGAGCGCGACGGTCATCGCGGCGCCGGCTCGGGCCGCGAAGCGCGCGATGCCGCCACGACGCGCTCGGCGGTCGCAACGAGATCGGCCCCGATGGCTGCCGCCCTCGCCTCGCGGGCTTTCACCGTAGCCTGCGCAAATGCCGCGTGCCCGGCGCGCGTGAGCCGCGTCTCGCCCATGCCGAGCGACACGAGCACCTGCGCCGCCTCGTCTTCGCGCGTCGAGGCGTTGGCGCCGGCAGCGACCTTGCGCGCCGTTTCGAGCGCCGTGCGGCGCTGCGCGTCGGTGAAGCCGTCCCATACGGCGCGCCGGACCGCGAACACCATCGCGTCGCCGAACGCGCCCCAGCGCACGAGGTGCTTGTACCCGACCGCCGGCAGGCGCGCGGCGACGAAGCTCGTCGCAAGGCCGTCCTGCGCGTCGAGCGCGCCCGCGGCCATTGCCTCCTGCGCCCGGGCGAAACCCATCGCTTCGGGCCGTGCCCCGAGGGAAGCCAGCATCTCGAACACGAGCGGTCCGCCGGTCGCGCGAGTGCGCAAGCCCGCGAGGTCGGCCGGTGCGCGCACGACCTTGCCGGTCGTCGCGAGCACGCGATGCCCGAGCGGCGCGAGGGCGACGATCAACACTCCCTGCGCTTCGGCGCGCTTCATGAGCTCGCCCGCGATCTCGGGCGCCGCGACCAGCGCCGCCAGGTCCTCGCGCTCCGGCGCCAGCCACGGCAGCGCGTAGATCGCGAGCGCGGGAAGCTGCGCCGACCACGCGAGGGCCGAGCCGACCGCCAGGTCCGCGGCGCCGTCGCGCAACGCGAGCAGCTCGCGCGCCGGATCGCGCTGCGCGAGCGACGCCCCCGGGTGGAGCGCGCTCGCGACCGGACCGTCGCTGGCCGCCGCCATCGCCTCGCTCCACGCTTTCGCCGCCGCGCCGAGCGGAAACGCCGGCGCGACCGCAACCGAGAGCTTGAGCTCCGACGCGGGCGCCTGTGCGAGCGCGAGCGCGGGCACGGCGATCAGCGCGAGCAGCATTCGTTTCATGGGTCGAGTCTAGCAGCCGAGGATTGCGGAACCGCGCGCCAGTAACGCGCGAATGCGACGCGCGCCCGCTCGACGCCGGCGACCCCCGCCGGGCCGATGTCGAACGCGACGGCGCCGTCGAGGTCGGTGCGCAGCGTCTGCGCGCCGTGCGCGACGTAGCGCGCGACGACGTCGGGCCGCGGATGCCCGAAGCGGTTGCGGTAGCCGGGCGTGAAGATCGCGATCGCGGGGTCGACCGCGGCGACGAACGCGGGCGTCGACGATGTGCGGCTGCCGTGATGCGGCACGACGAGCACGTGCGCCGCAAGCGCATCGCGGGACGCGCGCACCAGCCGCGATTCGCTGCGCGCCTCGATGTCGCCGGCGAGCAGCACGCGCGTGCCGCCCGCGTCGATGGCGACGACGCACGACAGGTCGTTGGTCTTCGCGCGCGCGTCCGCGTAGCCCTCCCGCGCCGGATGAAGCACGGCGAAGGCGACGCCGTCGCGCGACCAGCGCTGGCCGGCCTCGCAGCGCTGCGACGGCACGCCGGCCGCCACGTCGAACAGCGGATGGTCGTCGCGCAACGACGAGACGATGCGCGCGACAGGAACCGCTTGCACCAGCGAAGCTGCGCCGCCTGCGTGGTCGAGGTCCTGGTGGCTGACGACCAATCGGTCCAGGCGCCCGACGCCTTCGCGGCGCAGGAACGGCGCGACGATACGGCCGCCCGCGTCGGCGCTGCCGTGCCAACGCGGACCGGTGTCGTACACCAGCACATGGCGATGCGTGCGCACGACGACCGCGAGCCCCTGCCCGACGTCGAGCACGGTGACGCGCGCGCCGCCTTCGGGCGGTGGCCGCGGCAGCACCACGAACAGCGGCAA
>DATBSV010000047.1:0-4982 GCA_036559685.1 Casimicrobiaceae bacterium | reverse complement strand
CGCCGCAACTTCGGCTGCGGCAGCTCGCGCGAGCACGCGCCGTGGGCGCTCGCCGACGCGGGCTTCCGCGCGATCATCGCGCCGTCGTACGCCGACATCTTCTTCAACAACTGCTACAAGAACGGACTGTTGCCGATCGTGCTGGGCGAGAGCGAGGTCGCCAGGCTGTTCGACATGACGTTCGCGTTCCCGGGCTTCGTGCTCACGATCGATCTCGAGCGGCAGACCGTCGCGACGCAGGACGGCGCCACCGCGTTCCGCTTCGAGGCCGAGCCGTTCCGCAAGCACTGCCTGCTCGAAGGGCTCGACGACATCGGGCTCACGCTCGCGCACGCCGACGAGATCCGCGCGTTCGAGGCGAAGCGCCTCGCCGACCAGCCCTGGCTCGTCTGATGTCGCGTCATCGGCGATCGTGAAGATCGCGATCCTGCCCGGTGACGGGATCGGCCCGGAGATCGTCCGCGAAGCGGTGCATGTGCTCGACGCGCTGCGCCGCGACGGCCTGCCGATCACGACCGCGAGCGCGCCGATCGGCGGCGCCGGCTACGATGCCGCGGGCCATCCGCTGCCCAAGGCGACGCTCGAGCTCGCGCAGGCGTCCGACGCCGTGCTGATGGGGGCGGTCGGCGGCCCGACCTACGACACGCTGCCGCGCGAGCTGCGCCCCGAGCAGGGCATCCTCGGCATCCGAAAGCAGATGGGGCTGTTCGCGAACCTGCGCCCTGCGATGCTGTACCCCGAGCTCGCCTCGGCGTCGTCGCTCAAGCCCGAGATCGTCGCGGGGCTCGACATCATGATCCTGCGCGAGCTGACCGGCGACATCTACTTCGGCCAGCCGCGCGGCCGCCGCAAGGACGAGCACGGGCACGACGAAGGGTTCGACACGATGCGCTACGCCGTGCCCGAGATCGAGCGCATCGCGCGCGTCGGCTTCGAGACGGCGCGTGCGCGGAGCCGCAAGCTGTGCTCGGTCGACAAGGCGAACGTCCTCGACACGTCGATCCTGTGGCGCGAGGTCGTGACGCGCCTCGGCAAGGACTACCCCGACGTCGCGCTGTCGCACATGTACGTCGACAATGCGGCGATGCAGCTCGTGCGCGCGCCCAGGCAGTTCGACGTGATCGTCACCGGCAACATGTTCGGCGACATCCTGTCGGACCAGGCGTCGATGCTCGCGGGGTCGATCGGCATGCTTCCGTCGGCGTCGCTCGATGCCGACAAGAAGGGACTCTACGAGCCGATCCACGGCTCGGCGCCCGACATCGCCGGCCAGGACAAGGCGAACCCGCTCGCGACCATCCTGTCGCTGGCGATGATGTTCCGCTACACGTTCGCGCGCGCCGACGTCGCCGAGCGCATCGAGCGCGCCGTGCGCAAGGTGCTCGCCGACGGCAAGCGCACCGCGGACATCGCGGGACCGGGCGACCGTGCGATCGGCACGCGCGCGATGGGCGCGGCTGTCGTCGCCGCCCTGTAACCCGGGCTCGTGTTGCTGCGCCGCAGCGCTTTCTGCTACGATCGCCCCATGCGATTGCGTGCCACCCCGATGCTCTCGGCCCGCCCTGCGCTCGCGGCGGCGGTCGGCGCGCTCGTCACGAAAAAAGCCACCACGACCACGACCTGACGGTCGGGCTCGCCACCGCTTTCGTCCCCGCGAGCGGCGGGGATGCCCGAGGGAGTCGGCGGGGTGAGGTAGGAACCATGCGAGTCGGTATCGTCGGTTGGCGCGGCATGGTCGGGTCGGTGCTCCTGCAGCGCATGCTCGCGGAGCGCGATTTCGATCACGTCGATCCCGTGTTCTTCTCGACGTCGCGCGCCGGAGGCGTGGGCCCCGACGTCGGCCGCAAGCCCGAGCTGCTGCGCGACGCGAACGACCCCGCCGCGTTCGCCGGGCTCGACGCGATCGTCACCTGCCAGGGCGGCGACTGGACCCAGGCGATGCATCCGAAGCTGCGCGCCTCGGGCTGGCGCGGGCACTGGATCGACGCGGCCTCGGCGCTGCGCATGAGCGACGAGGCGGTCATCATCCTCGACCCGGTCAACCGGCCGGTGATCGACGCGGCGCTCGCGCGCGGCATGCGCGACTGGATCGGCGGCAACTGCACGGTGAGCCTCATGATGATGGGCCTCGCCGGCCTGCTCGAGCGCGACCTCGTCGAGTGGATGACCTGCATGACCTACCAGGCCGCGTCGGGCGCGGGCGCGCAGAACATGCGCGAGCTGATCGCGCAGATGGGCGAGGCGCACCTCGCGGCGAAGGCGCTGCTCGAGACGCCCGACTCGTCGATCCTCGACATCGACCGCGAGGTCGCGGGCATCCTGCGCGACGAGCGCTTCCCGACCGAGCACACCGGCGTGCCGCTCGCCGGCAGCCTGATCCCGTGGATCGACAAGGACCTCGGCAACGGCATGAGCCGCGAGGAGTGGAAGGGCGGCGCCGAGCTCAACAAGATCCTGGGCCGCGGCAATGGCTCCGGCAAGGCACCGATCCCGGTCGAGTCGATCTGCGTTCGCATCGGCGCGATGCGTTGCCACTCGCAGGCGATCACGATGAAGCTGCGCCAGGACCTGACGCAGCCCGAGATCGAGGCGCTGATCGCCGAGGGCAACGAATGGGTGCGGCTCATCCCCAACACGCGCGACGAGAGCATCCGCCACCTGACCCCGGCGGCGGTCACCGGCAAGCTCGAGATCCCCGTCGGCCGCGTGCGCAAGCTTGCGATGGGACCCGAGTACGTCGGCGCGTTCACCGTGGGCGACCAGCTGCTGTGGGGCGCGGCGGAGCCGTTGCGCCGGATGCTGCGGATCCTGCTCGCGCACTAGCGATCGCCGGGTCGGCAGGGATCGTCCGAACGACGGAGCGCGCCACTCGCGCGCGGCGTCGCAAACTGCACCTTTCGCGTCCGCGCGACGCCCGCACGGCGAAGCGCGCGCCTTCGGCACGAACGCAACAGGCACGACCGGTAGCGCACAAACCGCCGCCGCCACAACATCTTGTGTCGGAGCGGGCCCCTTCCCCCAGTGCTGGCGTCGGCCCTAGCACGTCGGCATGAAGCTTGCTGACCGAGGCCTAGGCGATGTGCCTGAAAAGCAAGCTAATACTGAGGTTTAGCTTGCGGGGCTAAATCCATGATGTTATGTTTGCTTGAGGCATTACGCGTACGGCGAGGGGACGGCATGCGTGCTAATCCGGTGTTTCGACTCACGTTGCTTGCCGCCGCGTTGGCGGCGGCCGGCCACGTGCACGCGCTGGGACTCGGCCGGCTCACCGTCGAATCGAGCCTCGGGCAGCCGCTTTCCGCCCGGATCGAGCTGACCACCGCGTCGCGCGACGAGCTCGATTCGCTGACCGCACGGGTCGCCGACCCGTCGCTCTACCGCCAGAACAACATGCAGTTCCAGCCGGCGCTGTCGCGTACGCGCGTCACCGTCGAGCAAAGTCCGGGCGGCGCGTACCTGCGCGTCACCTCGCCCACGTCGGTCAACGAGCCGTTCCTCGACCTGGTCGTCGAGGTCTCGTGGGCATCGGGCCGCGTGGTTCGCAGCTACACGTTCCTGCTCGACCCGCCCGGCGTCCAGGTCCAGACGCCGGTCGAGCCGGTCACGCCCGCGCGCGGCACGCGCACCGCTGCCGTGCCCGCGCCGGTCGCACCGGCCGCGCAAGCAAGCGCGCCGTCGGCGCAGCCCGGCCAGGAGTACCAGGTCCGCCGCGGCGACACGCTGTCGAAGATCGCGGCCGACGTGAAGCCGCCGACGGTCACGCTCGACCAGATGCTGGTCGCGCTGTTCAAGAGCAACGCAGGCGCGTTCGACGGCAACAACATGAACCGGCTGCGCAGCGGCGCGATCATCACGGTGCCGTCCGCCGACGATGCCGCCACGACGTCGGCGCCGGAAGCCACGCGCGTCGTGCGCGTGCAGGCGTCCGACTGGCGCGGCTACCGCGACCGCATCGCCGCCGCCGCGCCTGAGGCCGGTGGCACGCAGGGCCGCGCGGCCGGCGGCCGCATCGGAGCCGCGGTGACCGAACAGACGCCGGCCGCTCGCGCGGGCGGCGACCAGGTGCGCGTTGCCTCCGGACGCGATGGGACCGGCGCCCGGTCCGCGGCCGAAGACGCGGTCGCGCGCGACCAGCAGCTCCGCGAGGCGCAGACGCGCATCGCGATACTCGAGAAGACGATCGCCGACCTGCAGAAGGCGGTCCAGATGCGCAGCGCGCCGATGTCGCAGGCGCAGCAGCAGGCCGAAGCCGCGGCCGGCAAGACCGTGCCCGCGCCGGCCCCGACGACGGCAACGAAGGCGCCTGAACCCAAGGCCGCGACGACGCCGATCACCGCCGCGCCGCCCAAGGCCGAGCCGCTGAAGGTCGAGCCGCCGAAGGCTGCGACGACGCCGGCCGAGCCGCCGAAGGTCGAGCCCGCCAAGACCGAGCCGCCGAAGACCGACGCGACGCCGAGCGAGCCTCCCAAGGCCGCCGTGACGCCGGTCGAGCCGCCGAAGGCCGCGACCAAGGCCACGCCGAAGGTCGCCGAGCCGCCCAAGGCCGCCCCGGGCTTCTTCGAGGACCTGTTCGCCAACACGCCGACGTGGGCGATCGGCGGCGGCGCGCTCGCGATCCTCGCCGGCATCGCCGCGATCGTCGCGATGCGGCGTCGCAAGACGACCAAGTTCGAGGACAGCATCATCTCCGGCACCGACATCAAGACCAACACGGTGTTCGGATCGACCGGCGGCGGTGTCGTCAACACGGGCGACAACTCGCTCGCGAGCGACTTCAGCCGCGAGGGCCTCGGCAACATCGACACGGACGAGGTCGACCCGATCGCGGAAGCCGAGGTCTACCTCGCGTACGGCCGCGATGCGCAGGCCGAGGAAATCCTGAAGGACGCGCTCAAGAAGGATCCGCAGCGCCAGGAGATCTATCTCAAGCTGCTCGAGATCCACGCGCAGCACAACAAGCCGTCGGCGTTCGAGACCGTCGC
>DATBSV010000046.1:0-7411 GCA_036559685.1 Casimicrobiaceae bacterium | reverse complement strand
CGCGACCGCAAGTTCCAGGCGATCCTGCCGCTGCGCGGCAAGATCCTGAACGTCGAGCGCGCGCGCCTCGACAAGGTGATCGCCAGCCAGGAGATCGTGACGCTGATCACCGCGCTCGGCGCGGGGTTCGGCAAGTCGTCGACCGACAAGGAAGACAAGGACGCGTTCAACGCCGACAAGCTCCGCTACCACCGCATCATCATCATGACCGACGCGGACGTCGACGGCTCGCACATCCGCACGCTGCTGCTGACGTTCTTCTACCGGCAGATGCCCGAGCTGATCGAGCGCGGCCACATCTACATCGCGCAGCCGCCGCTCTACCGGGCGAAGCAAGGGCGCGAGGAGGTGTACCTCAAGGACGAGCACGAGTTGAAGCAGCACCTGCTCCGCGTGGCGATGAAGGGTGCGCAGCTCGTGCCCGCCGCCGGCGCGGCGCCGATCGCGACCGATGCCCTCGAGGTGATCGCGCGCGAGTACCTGCTTGCCGAGGCCGTCGTCGAACGCAGCTCGCGGCTCGTCGACTCGGCCGTGCTCTATGCGCTGCTCAACGGCGCGAAGGTCGACCTCGGCACCGAGACGGCCGCGAACCGCAGCGCGCACACGCTGCAGGATGCCCTGCACGATCCCGAGGTCACGATCGAGGCGCGCTACGACGCCGCGACCGAGAGCCGGCGCCTGGTCATCGTGCGCCGCCACCACGGCACGCCGCACGCTACCCTGCTCGACGCCGAGTTCCTCGAGAGCGGCGACGGCAAGCAGATCGCGAAGGCCGCCGGCGTGCTGCAGGGGCTGATCCGCGCGGGCGCGACGGTGAAGCGCGGCGAGAAGGAGCTCGCCGTGCGCTCGTTCAAGGAAGCGCTCGACTGGCTGCTCGCCGAGGCGCGCGGCGCCGTCGCGATCCAGCGCTACAAGGGCCTGGGCGAGATGAACCCGGCGCAGCTGTGGGAGACGACGATGGATCCCGCGGTGCGCCGCCTGCTCAAGGTCCAGATCGAGGACGCGGTCACGTCGGAGGACATCTTCACCAAGCTGATGGGTGAGGAAGTCGAGCCGCGGCGCGCGTTCATCGAGTCGAACGCGCTCGGCGTCCGCAACCTCGACATCTGACCTGAAGCGCGGCGCTCGCCGGTTCGGCGCGCGCACAGGCGACGCTGCGCTGGCGGTCCAGCGGAAGCTTCCGACGATGTCGAGCTACCGCGAGATGGTCGAGGCCGGCATCCTGATGGGCTACGCGGTCAACATGGCCGACTTCGTGGGCCACTCGGCGGGCTACGTCGACCGGATCCTGCGCGACGCCAATCCGGCGGACATGGCGATCGAGCAGCCCACGCGCTTCGAGCTCGTCATCAACGCGAAGACCGCCAGTGCGATCGGCTTGACCTTTCCCACGGCCCTCCTGCAGCGCGTGGACGACGTGATCCGGTAGGTCTCGACGTCGGCGTCGCGCCGTCAGCGGCGAAAAATGGCCGCCGGACCCGGGAACGCCCGCGTTGGGCGGCAGTCCGATGCGCGTTACCATTCGCTGCCGGGTGCCGGGGGGTGCCCCGGCCGGCGTCAATTCCTGGAAGAGGTCATGACCGCGTCCCGCCCCCTGCCGTTCGTCGCGCGCTCCGCGTTCGCGTTCCTCGCCCTCGCGGCCCTGCCAGCGCTCGCGGGACCCCGGCTGATCGTCCAGTTCGCCGATGCGGACGTCGAGGCCGCGTTCGCGCCCAAGTCGCGCGTCGAGCGCCTCGGCCGCGAGCTCGGCACCGAAGCGCGGCACCTGCGGCGCATGGCGCTCGGCGCGCATGTCGTCGAGCTCGCACCCGGCGCCGATCCGCAAGCCGCAGCGCTGGCGGCGGTGGCGAACGGGTACGCGAAGACCGCGATGCCCGACAAGCGGCGCAAGCCCGCGCGCACGGTCAACGACCCGAACGCCGGTTGGTACCTGTCGAACAACCCGTCGTCGATCAACGCGCAGGCCGCGTGGGACATCACGACCGGCTCGAGCGCCGTCGTCGTCGCGATCGTCGACACCGGCATCCTGCCGCACCCCGATCTCGCCGGGCGCATCCTGCCCGGCTACGACTTCATCCATGACGCGATCGTCGCCAACGACGGCAACGGTCGCGATCCGGATCCCACCGACGCAGGCGACTGGGTGACGTCCGAAGAGGCCGCGACGCCCGATTTCGAGGATTGCGAAGTCCAGAATTCGAGCTGGCACGGCACCGCGGTCGCGGGTTTGGTCGGCGCGAATGCGGACAACGGGCTGTACACGGCCGGCGTCGACTGGAACACACGCATCCTGCCGGTGCGCGCGCTCGGCAAGTGCGGCGGCTACGACTCGGACATCCTCGACGGCATCGCGTGGGCCGCGGGCCTGCCGGTGCCCGGCGTGCCGGCGAATCCGAATGTCGCGCACGTCATCAACCTGAGCCTCGGCGGCCTCGACGACGCGTCGTGCCCCGCTTTCTACGACACGCTGCTGTCGCAGGCGCTCTCGGCCACCGGCACGCGCGCGATCGTCGCCGCCGCCGGCAACGAGAACGACAACGCGGACCTCAACGTGCCGTCGTCGTGTCCCGCCACGATCGCGGTCGCGGCGACGACGAACCTCGGCAACCGCACGAGCTACACCAACACCGGCGCGACCGTCGACATCTCGGCGCCGGGCGGCTCGGGCTCGTCGGCGGGCTCGCTGATCCTGGTGCTCGACAACGGCGGCACGACCATCTCGAACACCGGGTGGGGCGTCGGCGCCGGCGGCGGCACGAGCTTCGCGACGCCGCTGGTCGTCGGCGCGATCAGCCTGATGCTATCGGTCGCGCCGAACCTGACGCCCGCGCAGGTGCGCCAGATCATCGAGAGCACCGCGAAGCCCTTCTCGGGATCTTCGACGTGCAACACGTCGATCTGCGGCCACGGCATCCTCAACGCGCAGGCCGCGGTCGCCGCTGCGCAGGCGCTCGCGCCCGCCGCGCAGAAGGTGCCGGTCATCGAGTATTTCAATGCAGGCTTCGGTCATTACTTCATGACCGCGCAGGCCGACGAGATCACGGGCCTCGACGGGGGCGCCTTCGGCGGCGCGTTCGTGCGCACCGGCGCGGGCTTCAACGCGTGGAGCACGCAGGCCGCCGGCACGGTTCCGGTGTGCCGCTTCTTCACCACGCCGGGCACGTTCGGCACCAAGAGCTCGCATTTCTACACGGCGAACCAGGCCGAGTGCGACGGACTCAAGCTCAATCCGAACTGGATCTACGAAAAGATCGCGTTCTTCATCGCGATCCCGTCCGGCGGCGTGTGCCCGGCGGGCACGCTTCCCGTGTATCGCATGTACAACCACGGCCAGACCGGCGCACCGAACCACCGGTTCACGACCAGCCTCGCGACGTACCAGCAGTTCACGACGACGCTGGGCTGGGACCAGGAAGGCATCGGGTTCTGCTCTCCGCCGTGACGATGCGGCGCGCGCTAGTCGCCGCGGCGCTCGCCGCGTTCTCGCTGGCCGCGCACGCGGGACCGCGCCTGATCGTCCGGTTCGACGCGCACGACGTCGAGGGCGCGTTCTCGCCGGGCACGCGCGTCGCCAAGCTTGCGCGAGACGCCGGTGTTGACGCCCGGCATGTGCGCAGGCTCGCGCTCGGCGCGCACCTCGTCGAGCTTCCCGACGGCGTCGATGCGCGAACGGCGGCGCGCGAGCTCAAGGCGCGCGGCGGCGTCGCGATCGCGATTCCCGACCGGCACGTGCGCCGCGCGAAGGTGCCGAACGACACGTTCGCCGCGAACCAGTGGTACCTGACCAACGACGAGCCGTCGACCAGCGCGTACTCCGCATGGGACGTGACGACGGGCTCCCCGTCGGTCGTCGTCGCGATCGTCGACACCGGCATCCTGGCGCATCCCGACCTCGCGGGCCGCGTCCTGCCCGGCTACGACTTCATCAGCGACGTGCCGACCGCCAACGACGGCGACGGACGCGATGCGGACCCGACGGATCCGGGCGACTGGGTGTCGACGAGCGACCTCGCCAGCGGCAATTTCGACGGCTGCGACATCGAGACCTCGTCGTGGCACGGCACCAACACCGCGGGCATCGTGGCGGCGAACGGCAACAACGGTTCCGCGCTGGCGGGCATGGACTGGGGTGTGCGCATCCTGCCGCTGCGCGTGCTCGGCAAGTGCGGCGGCTACTTCTCCGACATCTTCGACGCGATCGTGTGGGCCGCGGGCATGCCGGTCCCCGGCGTTCCCGCCAACCCGCACCCGGCGCACGTCGTCAACCTGAGCCTCGGCGCGTATGGCGAGCCGTGCACGGCCGAGGAAGACGCGCTGCTCGCGTCGACGCTGTCGCCGACGGGCCTGCGTGCGATCGTCGTGGCCGCCGGCAACGCCGCCGCCGATGCGAACAACGACTTCCCATCGTCGTGCCCGTCGACGATCTCGGTCACCGCGACGTCGAACACCGGCGATCGCACGTTCTACTCGAACTACGGGACCAGCGTCGACCTCGCGGCACCCGGCGGCGACCGCGGCGGGCTCAGCGGGCTCATCTACCTGCTGTCGAACGACGGCACGACGTCGGCCAGCGCGTATGCGATCGCGGCCGGCGGCGGCACGAGCTACGCGGCGCCGATGGTCGTCGGCACGATCAGCCTGATGCTTTCGGTCGCGCCGAACCTCACGCCCGCGCAGGTGCGCACGATCCTGACCACGACGTACAAGCCTTTCCCGTCGTCGTCGAAATGCACGCAGACGACCTGCGGCAAGGGGCTGCTCGACACGAATGCCGCCGTCCTCGCCGCGCTGAAGAAGCAGCCGCACGGTGCCGCATCGGTGTCGGTGGTCGAGTATTTCAACGCGTCGTTCGGCCACTACTTCATGACCGCCGATCCCGACGAGATCGCCGGGCTCGACGCCGGCGCGTTCGGCGGCGCGTTCGTGCGCACGGGGCGCCAGTTCAGCGCGTTCGACGATCCCGCGGCGGGTACCTGGCCGGTGTGCCGGTTCTTCACGACGCCCGGCACGTTCGGTGCGAAGAGTTCGCACTTCTACACGGCAGACCCGAGCGAATGCGCCGGGGTGAAACTGAATCCGGCGTGGCAGTACGAAAAGATCGCGTTCCACGTGCGCGTGGCGAACGGCGGCGCCTGCGCCGCCGGCACCTTTCCCGTTTACCGTATGTACAACAATGGCCAAACGGGCGCGCCGAACCATCGGTTCACGCACGACATCTTTCTCTACCAGCAGTTCACGACGATGAACTGGTCGGCGGAAGGCGTCGCGTTCTGCGCGACGCCTTAGCCGTCACCAGAGCGAGGTCAGCAGCGGCAGCTGTTTGCGCAGGTCGAACTGCTCGGCCCACGCGAAGCCGCGCTCGCGCTCGTCCGGCGTCGGATCGCGCTTCAGCCGCTCGGTGAGCTCGCCGGGCGTGCGGAACAGCACGCCCGCGTCGCCGACGTATTGCTTGAGGTCCGGGCGGATGTCCTGCATGCACGCGCCCACGCCCGACGCCATCGCCTCGACCACCGCCATCGGCCAGCCGACGGTCGCCATCTCGGGCGACGCGGTGTAGACGAGCCACGCGTGCTTCTTGTATTCGCCCGGCATGTCCTCGGGATCGACCGGCGGCACGAACCTCACGCGTCCCTGGTGCTTGCGGTTGAGCTCCTCGAGCTCCTGCGAGCGATAGCCCAGCGCGTACAGGTTGAACTCGCGCTCGGGGACCAGGCGCGAGAGCATGACGAAGTCGTCCATCTTCTTCTTCGGAAGCGCGGCGCCCACGTTCATGACGGCGCGGCCGTTCGGCCCGCGGTCGCGGAAGCGCTCGACGTCGATGATCGGGTTGCACGCGAACACGCGGTCCGCGGGCATCCCGGCGGCGATCATGCGCTCGCGCATGAACGGGAAGCACAGCACGCCGCGGAACAGCGGCGAGGCGGCTGCCTGCGCGATGAACGACAGCGCGTCGTGATCGGCGCGCGTGCGCTCGTGCGGCGCCGTCCTGATCCCGAGCACGTCGAACGAATGCGCGCGCACCGTGAACGGCACGCCGAGGATCTGCGAGATGCCGAGGAGGTTCGGCAGCTGCACGAGGTAGTGGCCGTGCAGCGCGTCGGGCTTGAAGCGGCGCAGGTACTCGACGACGTTGTGCTGGTTCTCCGCGGTGGCGACGATGTGCGGCCGGCGCGACCGGTAGGGGAAGCTGCCCGGCTGGAACGAGACGATCTCGACGTCGAAGCTCGAGGCGAGCGCGTCGATCTCGTTCTTGATGTAGGTCTCGGAAACCTGCGGATAGCTCGAGACGAAGACGACGACGCGGCGCTTCATCGACTCAGCGCTTGGACGTCCGCTTCTTCGCCGTGCGTGCCTTGACGCGCGGCGTCGTCGCCACGCGCGCGGTGGCGCGCGGCGTCGTCGCCGCCGGGGTTCGTGGGCGCGCGGCGGTCGGTGTCTTCGCGCGCGGGCGCTTCGCCGCCGTCGCCGGCGCCGCGGGCGGCGCGGGCCGTGCGGTGCGCTTGCGCTCGGGCGTCACGGGCGCCTTGACGCGCGGCGGCGAGCGGCCGGCCTTCTCGTCGACGAGCGCGACCGCCTCGTCGAGCGTGATCGTGTCGACCTTGTCGCGGTCGGGGATCGTCGCGTTGGTCTCGCCGTGCTTGACGTACGGACCGTAGCGGCCCGCGAACAGCTCGACCGGCTTGCCATCGCGCGGATGCGCGCCCAGCACCTTGAGCGCGGCCGCGACCGGGCGCGCGCCGCGCGCGCCGGGACCGCGCTCCTTCTTCTCGAACTCGAACCCGACCTTGCCGTCGGGCTGGCGCACGAGGTACGCGGAGAACGGCCGCCGCGTGCGCGCGGAGACGAACTGCAACAGCTCGGTCTTGCCGGTCGAAAGCAGCTTCTGCATCTGCTCCCGCTCGACGGTGCGCTGCAGGATCGTGCGTCCCGAGCGGAAGTCGCAGGTCTTGTCGGGGCCGACGGCGCGCTCGCACACGTAGGCGGCCGGCGTCTCGAACACGTGGTGTCCGCACTTCGGGCACTTGCCGAGCGGCTCCTGGCCCGAGAAATCGGGCGCCTCGGCATCGTCGTCGTCGAAGCGCGGGCCGAAGTCGAACTCGACCTCGTTCGCATCGTTGAGCTTGAGCTTGGCCGAGAACGGCCGGCCGAGCTTGCTGCGGAATCCGTCGAGCGGGCCCACCGTGCGCTCGCGGAGCAGCGTCTCGGCCTCGACGGGCTCGAGCTGGCGGCCGCCCATGATCTTCCAGAAGCCGAAGTCGCAGTCGACGCACTGGAACTTCTTGTACTTCTCGTGCACCTCGCCGCCGCACTTCGGGCACGGCACGGTGAGCGTCGCGAAGTCGCCCGGGATCGTGTCGCTCTCGTAGTTCTTCGCCTGCGCGACGATGTGCTTCGTCATCGCGACGATCTC
>DATBSV010000045.1:0-3553 GCA_036559685.1 Casimicrobiaceae bacterium | reverse complement strand
GAGGAAGTCCACGCGCTGTCGATGACCACGCTCACGCCAGGCGAGTGGGCCGAGCGCGGCGGCGCTCAACAGCAGTAGCATTCGGGCCTGTGAGCGCTACGGGGACGCTCGCGTGACTCAGCAAACGGCCGCCATCGAGGCGCACACCGCAAGCCGTAGCCCAACTACGGCGAGGATGTGCAACGACGATGGCGGCCGTTTGCTGAGATCACCCGGAGGGCCCATGCCGCGCTGGCCGCAGGGCGTTGTTGCTCAGTTGTCGTGTGCTGGAAGCACACTTCCGCCTTCGCGCCTAGCCCTGCGGCCAGCGCGACATGGGCGCGAGTGCCCCGGTAGCGCTGACAGGCCCTAACGACCCGCGACGAGGTCCTCGCGCGGCACGGCGAACACGCCTTCGTCGTGTCCGACGGTCGAGAGCCACACCATCGGCATGCGCGGGAACGCGGCCTCGACCGCGGCCCGGCCGTGGCCGACCTCCACGACGAGCAGCCCGCCCGGATTCAGGAACCGCGGCGCGTCCTTCACGATCGTGCGCACCGCCTCGAGCCCGTCCTCGCCGCCGGCGAGCGCCATCGCGGGCTCGTGCCGGTACTCGGTCGGCAGCGCTTCCATCGCGCGGTCGGTCACGTACGGCGGGTTGCTGATCACGAGGTCGTAGCTCTTCTCGACCAGGTTCGCGTAGAGGTCCGAGCGGATCAGGTTGACGCGGTCGTCGAGGCCGTAGTCGGCGACGTTGCGCTGTGCGACCGCGAGCGCGTCGGACGACAGGTCGATCGCGTCGACGTCGGCGTTCGGATACGCGTGCGCCAGAAGGATCGCGAGGCAGCCCGAGCCGGTGCACAGGTCGAGCGCGACGCGGATCGCGTCGGGGTCGGGGATCCACGGCGCGAGCCCGTCGGGGAGGAGCTCCGCGATGAACGAGCGCGGGATGATCACGCGCTCGTCGACGTAGAAGCGGAAGTCGCCGAGCCACGCCTCGCGCGTCAGGTAGGCCGCGGGCACGCGCTGCTCGATGCGTCGCGTCAGGAGGTCGCCCAGGCGTTGCCGCTCGGCCTGCGTGAGCTTCGCGTCGAGGACCGTCTCGAGCTGTTCGACCGGGAGCGACAGCGCGTGCAGGACGAGGTAGGCGGCCTCGTCCCACGCATTCTGCGTGCCGTGGCCGAACGCGAGCTTCGCCTCGCCAAAGCGCGTGACCGCCCAGCGCAGCCAGTCGCGGACGGTGTCGAGCTCGTTGACCGGGGCGCTGATGGACAGCTCCTCGCGACGCTAGACGAGCAGGCGCTCGAGCACGCCGCGGTAGATCGCGGACAGCGCCTCGAGCTCGTCGATCGACACGCGCTCGTCGACCTTGTGGATCGTCGCGTTGATCGGACCGAGCTCGACGATCTCGCGGCAGACGTCCTTGATGAAGCGCCCGTCGGACGTGCCGCCGGTGCACGATAGCTCGGGCACGACGCCGGTCGTCGCGCCGATGGACGCCATCGCGACCTCGACCAGGCGTCCGCGCGGCGTCAGGAACGGCTTGCCCTCGGGCAGGAACGCGAGCGCGTACTCGATGCCGTGGCGCTGGAGTACGGCCTCGAGGCGCGCGATCAGCGACTCGCGCGTGCTCTCGGTCGAGTAGCGCCAGTTGAACCTGAGCTCGAGCGTGCCGGGGATGACGTTGTTCGCGCCGGTCCCCGAATGAATGTTGCTGCACTGGAAGGTCGTCGGCGGGAAGTACGCGTTGCCTTCGTCCCAGCGGATCGCGGCGAGCTCGGCGATCGCCGGCGCCACCATGTGGATCGGATTGCGCGCGAGATGCGGGTAGGCGACGTGCCCCTGAACACCGTGAACCGTGAGCACGCCGGTCAGCGTCCCGCGCCGGCCGTTCTTGATCATGTCGCCGAGGCGCTCGACCGACGAGGGCTCGCCGACGACGCAGTAGTCGATCGTCTCGCCGCGCTCGCGCAGCGCCTCGACGACCTTGACGGTGCCGTCGGTATTGAGCGGGCCTTCCTCGTCGGAGGTGATGAGGAGCGCGATCGAGCCGGGCGCGCGCGGATGCGCGTGGACGAACGCCTCGATCGCGGTGACGAACGCCGCGATCGAGCCTTTCATGTCGGCGGCGCCGCGTCCGTACAGGTAGCCGTCGCGCTCGACCGGGGAGAACGGGTCGCTCGACCACGCCTCGCGCGGGCCGGTGGGCACGACATCGGTGTGGCCCGCGAAGCACAGGAGCGGCGCGGCCGTGCCGCGGCGCGCCCACAGGTTGGTGACGCCGTTCGACGCGATCGTCTCGGTGCGGAAGCCCAGCGGTGCGAGGCGCGCGGCGATCAGCACCTGGCACCCGGCATCGTCGGGCGTGACGGAAGGCCGCGCGACGAGCTCGCGCGTCAGCGCGAGCGTGGGCCGGGCGCGCGTATCCATGCGCGCGATGGTAGCAAATGGCCGGGGCGAGCTATGACCTGCCGGTCAGTGCTGCTGCCGCTCCAGCATGTTCGGGTCGATCGTCATCGAGGCGAAGTCGGCGGCCGGGCGGCGCGCCTCGCGGTCCGCCATCGAGGTCTCGAGGCTCTCGACGCGCGCGGTCGGGCTCGCCTGGTTGATCTGCCAAGCGAGGTTGGTCGGCGAGTCCGACGCGGCCATCGCCTCGTCGTAGCTGATCGTGCCGTCGAGAAACAGGCGGCACAACGACTGCTCGAAGGTCTGCGATCCCGGATAGAGCGATTGCTCCATCGCTTCCTTGATCTGCGCGAACTCGCCGTTCTTGATGAGGTCGGCGATCAGGGCGGTGTTCATCAGGATCTCGACGGCCGGCTGCAGCTCGCCGTCGACGTTGCGGATCAGGCGCTGCGAGATGATCGCGCGCAGCCCGATCGACAGGTCGGACAGCACCGCCGAGCGCGCGTCGTGCGGGAACAGGTTGATGATCCGTGAAAGCGCGTGGTAGCTGTTGTTCGCGTGGATCGTCGACAGGCACAAGTGGCCGGTGAGCGTGTGCAGCAGCGCCGACTGCATCGTCTCCTTGTCGCGGATCTCGCCGATCATGATGAGGTCGGGCGCTTCGCGCAGCGCATTCTGCAGCGCGAGCTGGTAGTTCTGGGTGTCGATGCCGATCTCGCGCTGGTTCACGATGCTGCGGCGGTGCTCGTACAGGTACTCGATCGGGTCCTCGATCGTCAGGATGTGGCCGGCCTTGTTCGAGTTGCGGTAGTCGATCATCGCGGCGAGCGTGGTCGACTTGCCCGAGCCGGTCGCGCCGGCGACGAGCACGAGCCCGCGCTTGGCCAGCACCATGTCGAGCAGCACCGGCGGCAGCCGCAGCTTCTCGTACGGCGGCACGTGGCTGCGGACGTAGCGGATGACCAGCGCGAGCGTGCCGCGCTGGCGGAAGATGTTGATCCGGAAGTTGCCGACCGCGCGGTCGAGATGCGACAGGTTCATCTCGAGCTCGTTCTCGAACTCGCGCGCCTGGTCCTTGGACATCAGCTCGTAGGCGATGCGCCGGACCGTCTCGGGGTCCATCGGCTGGGTCGACACGGGCGTCACGACCCCGTTGACCTTGATGTTG
>DATBSV010000044.1:0-6401 GCA_036559685.1 Casimicrobiaceae bacterium | reverse complement strand
TCGCCGCGGCCTCGGGCGAGCTGATCGCGCGCGGGGCGCAGCGCGTGTTCCTGACGACCGATGTCGCGAACCGGGTGTCGAACGCGATCTACGCACGCATCGGCTTTCGTCCGGTCGACGAGATGGTCGAGCTCGACTTCGTCGATCCGTGAGCGCGCGGCTTCACGTCGGTGAGATCCCGCTCGCCGCCGGTGCGTCGCTCGCGCTGCCGCGCGAGGCGTCGCACCACGCGCTGCGCGTGCTGCGGCTGCGCGACGGCGATGCGGTGACGCTGTTCGACGGACGTGGCGGCGAATGGCACGGCGTGATCGCTTCGGGGGGGAGGCGCGGCGAGGATGCGATCGTCGCGATCGAACGGTTCGACGCGGTCGAGCGCGAATCGCCGCTCGCGGTGAAGCTCGCGATGTCGACGCTCGCGACCGACGCGATGGACTACGCGGTGCGCAAGGCCGTCGAGCTCGGCTGCGCGTCGGTCGCGCCAGTCGTCGCGGCGCGCTCGCAGGGCGCGTCGCACCGCGGCACGCGCGTCGAGCACTGGCGCCGCATCGCGATCGCCGCATGCGAGCAATGCGGCCGCAACCGGATACCGCCGATCGACGCGCCCGTCACGCTCGCGGCGTGGCTCGACGCACGGGATGCAGGACGACCGGGCATCGTATTCGCGCCCGGGGCTGGCGCGACGCTCGCATCGCTCGCGCCGACGCCGGCGCTCGACGTCTTGGTCGGACCGGAAGGCGGGTTCGACGCCGCCGAGCTCGCCGCGGCGAAGCTCGCGGGGCTGACCGCGGTCTCGCTCGGACCGCGCGTGCTGAAGGCGGAGACGGCCGCGGTCGCGGCGCTGTCAGCGCTGCAGGCGCTGCACGGCGACCTGCGCTGACGGGCGCGTCGGCGTCCCGGCGACCAGCAGCGCCGCCGCGGCCAGCTCGTCCCACGGATCGGCGCGGCCGAGCCCCTTCGACAACGCGTCGAGCCGCGCGAGCGCGGGCACGAGCGACGGCGCGACGTCGCGCGGCACGCGCGTCGCCGCGCGCTCCATCGCGGCGGCACGACGGCCCCACACGCGCGCCTGGCGCACCGCGTTGCCGGCCTGCATGCCCTGCGCGACCAGGCCCTGCACGATCGCGAGCGCGTGCACGTCCTCGGAGAGTTGCCACACCGGCAACACCGGCGACTCGCCTTCGTCGCGCAGCACGCCCAGGATACGCAGCGCGCGCGCGCTTTCGCCGCCGAGCCACGCCTCGGACAGCGCGCCGACGTCGTAGCGCGCCACGTCCGCGACCGCGTCGACGACCGCGTCGTGATCGAGCGTGCCCGCTGGCAGCAGGAGCGCGAGCTTCTCGAGCTCCTGCTTCGCGGCGAGCAGGTTGCCCTCGCTCGCCTCCGCGAGGAACGCGAGCGTCTCGGGCGGCGCCTTCTGGTCCTGCTTCGCGAGGCGCGCGGCGATCCAGCGCGGCAGCTCCTCGCGCTCGACCGGCCACACCGGCACGTCGACGCCGGCCTCGGCGAGCGATGAGAACCACGCCGACGACTGGGTCGCGCGGTCGACCTTGGGCAGCGTGACGAGCGTCACGTTGTCGGGATTGGGGTCGCGCGCGTACGCCTCGAGCGCCTTGCCGCCTTCGACGCCCGGCTTGCCGGTCGGAATGCGCAGGTCGACGAGGCGGCGCGTGCCGAAGAGCCCGAGGTTCGCGTTGTTCGCGAGGAACGCGTCCCACCGGAACGCGGGCTCGACGACGAACACCTCGCGCTCGTCGCAACCGGCGCGGCGCGCGGCGGCGCGGATCGCGTCGCCGGCCTCGAGGACGAGCAGCGGCTCGTCGCCGTGCACGACGTAGACCGGGGCGAGCTTGCGCTCGAGATGGCCCGCGAGCGCGTCGGCGCGGACCTGCGTCACGACTTGCGCGCGGCCTGCAGGCGACGCACGATCTGCGCGATCGCGTCGGTCTGCATCTCCGTCAGCAGCCGCTGCTCCTGGATCTCGCGCGCGAGGCGCTCGGTGTCGTCGTAAAGGTAGGTGCGCTGGACCGTGATCGTGTCCTGTGGCAGCCACACGCCGCCGTCCGCGCCGCGCAACGCGAACACGACGCGCTTCACGAGCAGGAACTCGCGCGCGCGGCCGCCGGGCGACAGCGACAGCACCGACTTGTCGTCGGAGATGTTGTTGATGTCGAGGACGACCTGCGCGCCCTGCGGCGCGTCGATCACCTTCGCGGAGCCGGCCCCGGCCAGCGCGCGCTTGAGCTCGACGGTGAACGGCAGCGACGGCGGCGCGCCGACGTAGATCGATTCGAACGCGTAGTTCGCCGCGCCGCGCAGCTGGAAGCCGCAGGCCGCCAGCGTCGCGGCGACAGCGAAAAGTGCGAGTCGTTTGAGGAGGAGGAGCATCAACGGCGGGTGCGGCGGTGCCGCGTCGCGGCACGCGCATAGCGCATGCCCGCGATCGCGAGGCCGACGACCAGCACGATCATGCCCCATTCGTTCAGCGTGGGAATGGCGGTATCGATCAGGAGAACCCAGCGCCTCCATCGGTCGGATGTGGGCCGCCGCGCCCGCGACGGCCAGCCCGGTCACTCTAGCCACTCGGGGTCCCGGACGTCAACGACGACGGTTGCGGGGGATGGAATCGAACCACCTTCTCCAGCAGGTTGGGCTGGTGAGCTGCCATTGCTCCACCCCGCACGGTCACACGACGACGTTGACGAGCCGGCCGGGAACCACGATCACCTTCTTCACCGGCGCGCCGTTCGCGTGCTTCGCGACCTCGCCGGACGCGCGCGCGGTCGCCTCGATCGCCTCGCGAGTGGCGGTCGCGGGCACGACGATCTTGCCGCGCAGCTTGCCGTTGACCTGCAGCACGAGCTCGACGTGGTCCTGCGCGAGCGCGCGCTCGTCGACCTCGGGCCAGCGCGCGTCGAGCAGGTCGCCGAACTCCGCGACGAAGCCGAGATCGCGCCACAATGCCCAGGTCGCGTGAGGAACCACCGGGTAGATCATGCGGAGCAGGATGCCGAAGCCCTCGCGCACGACGGCGTCGGCGCCCGGGGCATCGCTCGACAGCGATTCGAGCGCGTTCAGCATCTTGTGGCCCGCGGACACGACGGTGTTGTACTGGACGCGCTCGAAATCGTAGTTCGCCTGCTTCAGCGCGAGGTGGATCTCGCGGCGGACGGCCCGGGCCGCCTCGCCCGCATCGCCTGCGGGGTCCGCGCCGCGCGCCGCGCCGATCGCGACGAGCTTGCCCGCGCCGAAGTCCCAGAGGCGCTTCAGGAACCGGTAGCTGCCGCGCACGCCCGCGTCCGACCACTCCATCGAGTCTTCCGGCGGCGACGCGGACATGACGAAATGCCGCGCGGTGTCCGCGCCGTAGCGCTCGATGATCTCCTCGGGGTCGACGCCGTTGCGCTCGGACTTCGACATCTTGACCACGCCGCCGTACTCGACCGCCGTACCGTCGGCGAGCGTGCCGCCCGCGACGTGGCCGTGCTCGTCGAGCACCGGCGTCACGTCGGACGGCGGGTGGTACTCGATGCCGCCACGGTCGTTGCGCGTGAACCAGGCGTGATTCAGCACCATGCCCTGCGTCATCAGGCGCGTGAACGGCTCGTCGAACTTGAGCATGCCCATGTCGCGCATGACCTTGGTCCAGAAGCGCGCGTAGAGCAGGTGCAGGATCGCGTGCTCGATGCCGCCGATGTACTGGTCCATCGGCATCCAGTAGTCGTTCCGGCGGTCGACCATCGTCGGCGCGTCCGGGCACGCGTAGCGCATGTAGTACCAGGACGAGTCGACGAACGTGTCCAGCGTGTCGGTCTCGCGCTGCGCGGGCTTGCCGCAGCGCGGGCACGGCACGTTCAGGAAATCGGGGCGCTTCGCGAGCGGGTTGCCGCTGCCGTCGGGTACGCAGTCCTCGGGCAGCACGACCGGCAGGTCCTGTTCGGGCACCGGCACCGCGCCGCAAGTCGGGCAATGGATGATCGGGATCGGCGTGCCCCAGTAGCGCTGGCGCGAGACGCTCCAGTCGCGCAACCGGTAGGTGGTCTGCTTCTCGCCGAGGCCTTTCGCGGCGAGGTCCACGGCGATCGCATCGACCGCGGGGCCGTAGGCGAGGCCGTCGTAGCGGCCCGAGTTGACGACGCGCCCGCGCGCCTTGTCCTCGTACCAGGGCTGCCACCGGCGATCGTCGAACGTCTCCCCGTCGACCGCGATCACCGGCAGGATGCGCAACCCGTACTTGAGCGCGAACGCGAAGTCGCGCTCGTCGTGACCGGGCACGCCCATCACCGCGCCGTCGCCGTAGCTCATCAGCACGTAGTTGCCGACCCACACCTCGACCTGCGCGCCGGTCAGCGGATGCACGACGTAGAGGCCCGTCGGCACGCCCTCCTTCTCCATCGTCGCGAGGTCCGCCTCGATCACCGAGCCCCGTCGCGCCTTGTCGACGAACTCGCGCACGTGCGGCGAGCGCTCGGACGCGACCGCCGCGAGCGGATGCTCGGGCGCGACGGCGACGAACGTCACGCCCATGATCGTGTCGGCGCGCGTCGTGAACACGAAGAGCTTGCCGTCGCCGACCAGGTGGCCGCGCTCGTCGCGGATCTCGTGCCGGAATGCAAAACGAACGCCCTGGCTCTTGCCGATCCAGTTCGCCTGCATCGTACGCACGCGCTCGGGCCAGCCGTCCATCTTGTCGAGCGTCGCGAGGAGCTCCTCGGCGTAGTCGGTGATCTTGAGGTAATAGCCCGGGATCTCGCGTTTCTCGACCGGCGCGCCGGTGCGCCAGCCCTTGCCGTCGATCACCTGCTCGTTCGCGAGCACCGTCTGGTCGACCGGGTCCCAGTTGACGACCTGGGTCTTGCGGTACGCGACGCCGCGCTCGAGCATCTTGAGGAAGAACCACTGGTTCCAGCGGTAGTACGACGGGTCGCACGCGGCGATCTCCCGCGACCAGTCGATCGCGAGACCCATCTGCTGCATCTGCCGCTTCATCGTCGCGATGTTGGCGCGCGTCCACGCGGCGGGCGGCTGTCCGCTCTTGATCGCCGCGTTCTCGGCCGGCAGCCCGAACGCGTCCCAGCCCATCGGCATCAGCACGTTGTGGCCGCGCATGCGCAGGTGGCGCGCCATCACGTCGTTGATCGTGTAGTTGCGCACGTGCCCCATGTGCAGCCGGCCCGACGGGTAGGGCAGCATCGACACGCAGAAGAACTTGCCTTTCGGCCGGCCGGCGTCGTCGTCGCGTGCGCGATACGCGTCCTGCGCGGTCCACGCGGCGTGGGCGGCGGACTCGATCGCCTTCGGGTCGAAGACCTGCGGCTCGGCGGACATGTCGTTGCGGTCGCGGCGCGTGGCGCCAAAAAGGGACGATTTTACCCGGGGACGCCGGCGACGAGGACCCAGACGCCGATCGCGGCGAAGATCAGCGCGGCCACGATGCGGATCGCCTTGAACGGAATGCGGTCGGCGGCGAGCTTGCCGGCGAGCACGACGGGCGCGTTCGCGAGCACCATGCCGAACGTCGTGCCGACGATCACCTGCGCGAGCGCGGGGAACTTCGCCGCGAGCATCACGGTGGCGACCTGGGTCTTGTCGCCCATCTCAGCGAGGAAGAACGCTACGAGCGTGACGCCGAACACGCCGAGCGGGCCGGGATCGCGCGCGCGCTGCTCGTCAAGCGTGTCGGGCTTGAGCGCCCACAGCGCGACCGCGAAGAACGACGCGGCGAGCAGCCACCGCAGCACGTCGGGCGGGACCGCGGCGCGCACCAGGCCCCCGGCCCACGCGGCGATCGCGTGGTTGAGCAGCGTGGCGACGACGATGCCTGCGAGGATCGGCCAGGGCGCGCGGTAACGCGCGGCCAGGACGAGCGAGAGGAGCTGGGTCTTGTCGCCGATCTCGCCGATCGCGACGACGCCCGTCGAGACGAGGAATGCTTCCATGGGGCCCCGGAGGCCTGGGACGGCGCCGGGAAAGGAGGCGCGATTGTAGCAAGCGGGCCTCTGCGCCCGCCCAACGGCGAGTTTCATGCCGTTGTCATGGCGCCGGGATGGCACAATCGCCCCTCGGGCGGGAACCGTCCCCCGGTTGCCCCGCTCTACGCCTTGCCTATGCCGACCGCGTTCCGACCGCCGATCGCCGTGCTCGCCTTCGCCCTTGCCTTGGGAGCGCAGGCGGCGCCCGTGCGCACGCCCAATGTCGAGGCCGAACTGGTCCCCGCGGCCACGTCCGCCGCCCCGGGCGCGCCCGCGACCGTGGCGTTGCGCCTCAAGATGCGCGAAGGCTGGCACACGTACTGGCAGAACCCCGGCGACTCGGGGCTGCCGACGACGATCGCCTGGAAGCTTCCGGCCGGCGTGACCGCGGGACCGATCCAGTGGCCCGCGCCGCACGCGCTGCCCGCCGGG
>DATBSV010000043.1:0-8167 GCA_036559685.1 Casimicrobiaceae bacterium | reverse complement strand
CTCGCGCTGGAGACGCTCGCCGCGTCGAGCGCCGAGCTCGGCGAGCCCGACGGCAAGACGGCGCAGAAGAAGTTCGTGAAGGCGATCTGCAAGGGGCTCTACAAGGTGATGTCCAAGATGGGCATCTCGACCTACCAGAGCTACTGCGGCGCGCAGATCTTCGAGGCCGTGGGCCTGCGCAAGGCCTTCGTCGACAAGTACTTCACCGGCACGGCGAGCAATGTCGAAGGCATCGGGCTGTTCGAGGTCGCCGAGGAAGCGGCACGGCTGCACCGCCTCGCGTTCGGTTCCGACTCCGTGCTCGCGGAAGGCCTCGACGCGGGCGGCGAGTACCAGTTCCGCGTGCGCGGCGAAGAGCACATGTGGACGCCGGACTCGATCGCGAAGCTGCAGCACGCGACGCGCGCGAACAGCTTCTCGACCTACAAGGAATACGCCTCGCTCATCAACGACCAGGGCCGCAAGCTCAAGACGCTGCGCGGACTGTTCGAGCTGCGCAACGGCGCGCAGCCGCCGGTGCCGCTCGACGAGGTCGAGCCGGCGAAGGGCATCGTCAGGCGCTTCGCGACCGGCGCGATGAGCCTGGGATCGATCTCGACCGAGGCGCACACCACGCTCGCGGTCGCGATGAACCGGATCGGCGGCAAGTCGAACACCGGCGAGGGCGGCGAGGATCCGATGCGGTATCGCGCCGAGCTGCGCGCCGGCCGCAGCACGATCGAGGACGGCGACACGCTCGCGAAGGTGATCGGCCACGACCGCGTCGCGCACGACTATCCGCTCAAGGCCGGCGACAGCCTGCGCTCGCGCATCAAGCAGGTCGCGTCGGGGCGCTTCGGCGTCACCGCCGAGTACCTGACGTCGGCCGACCAGATCCAGATCAAGATGGCGCAGGGCGCGAAGCCCGGCGAGGGCGGCCAGCTGCCCGGCCACAAGGTGTCCGAGTACATCGCGATGCTGCGCTACTCGGTGCCCGGCGTCGGGCTGATCTCGCCGCCGCCGCACCACGACATCTACTCGATCGAGGACCTCGCGCAGCTGATCCACGACCTCAAGAACGCGAACCCGCGCGCGTCGATCTCGGTGAAGCTCGTGAGCGAGATCGGCGTCGGCACCGTCGCCGCGGGCGTCGCGAAGGCGAAGTCGGACCACGTCACGATCGCCGGCCACGACGGCGGCACCGGCGCGTCGCCGGTGTCGTCGATCAAGCACGCCGGCACGCCGTGGGAGCTCGGCCTCGCCGAGACGCAGCAGACGCTCGTGCTGAACCGCCTGCGCGGCCGCATCGTCGTGCAGGTCGACGGCCAGATGAAGACGGGCCGCGACGTCGTGATCGGCGCGCTGCTCGGCGCCGACGAGTTCGGCTTCGCGACCGCGCCGCTGGTCGTGACCGGCTGCATCATGATGCGCAAGTGCCACCTCAACACCTGCCCGGTGGGCGTGGCCACCCAGGATCCGGTGCTCCGGAAGAAGTTCAACGGTCAACCGGAGCACGTCGTCAACTACTTTTTCTTCGTCGCCGAGGAAGTGCGCGCGCTGATGGCCGAGCTCGGCTTCCGCACGTTCGACGAGATGATCGGCCGCAGCGACCTGATCGACATGCGCAAGGGCGTCGAGCACTGGAAGGCGCGCGGCCTCGACTTCACGCGCGTGCTCTACCAGCCGCCGATGCCGGCGTCGGTCGCCCGCCACCACTGCGAGTCGCAGGACCACCGTCTCGAGCGCGCGCTCGACCACCAGCTGATCGAGGGCGCGAAGCCGGCGCTCGAGAAGCGGCAGCCGGTGCGGCTCGCGCAAAAGATCCGCAACGCGCACCGGTCGGTCGGTGCGATGCTGTCGGGCGAGGTCGCGCGCCGCTACGGGCACGAGGGGTTGCCGGACGACACGATCCATGTCGCGTTCGAGGGCATCGCGGGCCAGAGCTTCGGCGCGTTCCTCGCGCACGGCGTCGCATTCGAGCTCAAGGGCGCGACCAACGACTACGTCGGCAAGGGGCTGTCGGGCGGGCGCATCGTCGTCTACCCGGATCCCGCGTGCCCGGCGAAGCCGGAAGAGAACATCGTGGTCGGCAACACCGTGTTGTACGGCGCGATCGCGGGCGAGGCCTACTACCGCGGCGTCGCGGGCGAGCGCTTCTGCGTGCGCAACTCGGGCGCGAGCGCCGTCGTCGAGGGCACCGGCGACCACGGCTGCGAATACATGACCGGCGGCACCGTCGCGGTGCTCGGCCGCACCGGCCGCAACTTCGCGGCCGGCATGAGCGGCGGCATCGCGTACGTCTACGACCCGGACGGCACGTTCAAGGACCGCTGCAACCCGTCGATGGTGACGCTCGAGCGCGTGCTGCCCGAGGCCGAGCAGGCGCGCGAGGAGCGCGACCTCGCCACGGCGGGCAAGGCCATTGCGCGCCATTTGGACCGCGCCGACGACGCGATCCTGCGCGAGCTCTGCGAGAAGCACCTGCGCTTCACCGGCTCGGGCGTCGCGCTGGCGCTGCTCGACGACTGGGACGCGGCGCGATCGAAGTTCGTCAAGGTGTTCCCGAACGAGTACCGTCGCGCGCTCGGCGAGCTCGCGGCGCGTGCGGCGGCGATGGCCGCCACGCCGGCGACGCAGAAGGCCGCGGCGTAGGCGATGGGCAAGATCACCGGCTTCCTCGAGCTCGAGCGCGTCGCCGAAGTCGCGGAGGGCACGCGCGAGCGCGTGCGCCACTACCGCGAGTTCATCCTGACGCTCGAGGACGACGCGGCGTCGAAGCAGGGCGCGCGCTGCATGGACTGCGGCATCCCGTTCTGCCAGTCGGGCTGTCCGGTCAACAACATCATCCCGGACTGGAACGACCTCGTGTACCGGCGCGCGTGGAAGCAGGCGCTCGACACGCTGCACTCGACCAACAACTTCCCCGAGTTCACCGGCCGCGTGTGCCCGGCGCCGTGCGAGGCGTCGTGCGTGCTCAACATCAACAACGACCCGGTCGGCATCAAGTCGATCGAGCACTTCATCATCGACAAGGGCTGGGACGAGGGCTGGGTCGTGCCGCGCCCGCCCCTGACGAAGACCGGCCATAGCGTCGCCGTCGTGGGCTCGGGCCCGGCGGGACTCGCGTGCGCGCAGCAGCTCGCGCGCGCCGGGCACGACGTCGTCGTGTTCGAGAAGAGCGACCGCATTGGCGGCCTGCTGCGGTACGGGATCCCCGACTTCAAGATGGAGAAACCGTCGATCGACCGGCGCATGGCGCAGATGTCGGCGGAGGGCGTGCGCTTCAAGCCAGGCGTCGAGGTCGGCCGCGACGTCGAGCCGGAGGACATGCTCGAGGAATTCGACGCGGTCGTGCTCGCCGGCGGCGCCGAGAAGCCGCGCGACCTGCCGGTCCCCGGCCGCGATCTCGACGGCGTGCACTTCGCGATGGAGTTCCTGCCGCAGCAGAACAAGATCGTCGCGGGCGATCGCGTGCCGGGCCAGATCCTGGCGACCGGCAGGAAGGTCGTCGTGATCGGCGGCGGCGACACCGGCTCCGACTGCGTCGGCACGTCGAATCGCCAGGGCGCGGCGTCGGTCACGCAGTTCGAACTGCTGCCGCAGCCGCCCGAGCACGAGAACAAGCCGCTCGTGTGGCCGTACTGGCCGGTGAAGCTCCGCACCTCCTCGTCGCACGAGGAAGGCTGCCAGCGCGACTGGTCGATCGCGACCAAGCGCTTCGAGGGCGAGGACGGCAAGCTCAAGCGGCTGATCGCCGCGCGGCTCGAGTGGACGCGTGGCGCCGACGGCCAGATGAAGATGACCGAGGTCCCCGACAGCGAGTTCGCGATCGAGGCCGACCTCGTGCTGCTCGCGATGGGATTCACCGGTCCCGCGTCGGACGCGATGCTCGCGCGCTTCGGCGTCGCGCGCGACGGCCGCAGCAACGTCGCCGCGAACACCGACGACTACCGCACGAGCGTCGCCAAGGTCTTCGCCGCGGGCGACGTGCGCCGCGGCCAGTCGCTCGTCGTGTGGGCGATCCGCGAGGGTCGCCAGTGCGCTCGCTCGGTGGACGCGTACCTGACGGGGTCGAGCGCGCTGCCGCGCTGAAGCCGGGCCGTCGGTGAAGGACTCGATCTTCCTGCGCGCCCTGCGGCGCGAGGCGACGCCGCACACTCCCGTCTGGCTGATGCGCCAGGCGGGCCGCTACCTGCCCGAGTACAACCGCACGCGCGCCAGGGCGGGAAGCTTCCTCACGCTCGCCAAGACGCCCGAACTCGCGACCGAGGTTACGCTCCAGCCGCTCGCGCGCTTCCCGCTCGACGCGGCGATCCTGTTCTCCGACATCCTGACCGTGCCCGACGCGATGGGGCTCGGATTGTCGTTCGCCGAGGGTGAGGGGCCGCGTTTCGCGCGCACGGTGCGCGACGAACACGCGGCCGCGGCGCTCGCGGTGCCCGACATGGCGTCGCTGCGCTACGTGTTCGATGCGGTCGCGTCGATCAAGCGCGCGCTCGGCGGCAAGTTGCCGCTGATCGGCTTCGCGGGCAGCCCGTTCACGCTCGCCTGCTACATGATCGAGGGCAGCGGCAGCGACGACTTCGCGACGGTGCGCACGATGGCCGCCGCGCGCCCCGACCTGGTCGATCGCATCGTCGACGTCAACGCGCGAGCGGTCGCGGCCTACCTGCGCGAGCAGATCGTCGCGGGCGCGGACGCCGTCATGATCTTCGACACCTGGGGCGGGATGCTCGGCGCGTCCGCGTACCGGCGCCACTCGCTGAGGACGATGCGCGCCGTGCTCGACGCCCTCGCGGACGACCCGGCGACGCGCGCGACCCCGACGATCGTGTTCACGAAAGGCGGCGGCGGCTGGCTCGACGACCTCGCCGCGTCCGGCGCCTCCGCCGTGGGCCTGGACTGGACGGTCGACCTCGCCGCGGCGCGCGCGCGCGTCGGCGGCCGAGTCGCGCTCCAAGGAAACCTCGACCCGCTCGTGCTGCTCACCGATCCCGCGACCATCGAGCGCGAAGCCCACGCGGTCGTCGATGCGGCGGGGCCGGCGCCCGGCCACATCTTCAACCTGGGGCACGGGATCGTTCCGGCGACGCCGCCGGAGCATGTCGCGGCACTCGTCGAGGCCGTGCATCGCCGCTCGGCGCGCGTCTAGGGCTTGACAAGCGGCGCCGACGGCGTTCCCGCGTCGACTTATGCACATCGCGACAACCTGGCGCGCACGCTCGCGCCCCCGGCGGGGACGGGCGGGCGAAGGAATTACAATCGCTTGATCGGCAAAGGGAAAACGATGTTCCTGCGCCCCCGGTCCGACGCTTGCTTGGGACGGCGCTCCGCCGCGGTTCCGCAGCGCGCGAATTTGCGCACACAGTTATCCACATCCGGTGGGGACAAATCGGCGAAGTCCGTGAAATGAAGGACTTATCCGCCGGAGTTCCGGGGTTCGTGAGGATTTCGAACACTACAATGCGTGACGTACGCGCAAATCGGGGCGCGGACGTGTCGCGATGACGGTCGCGCGCGTCGCGTTGCCCGCGGCGACGGGGCAGGCGTTCGACTACTGGGTTCCCGACGGAATCGGCGTCGCGCGCGGCGCCATCGTGCGCGTGCGCCTCGCGAACCGCCGTCACGTCGGCGTTGTGGTCGAAACCTCGCCGACGCCGGGCGTCGAGCACGAGCGCGTGCAGCCGATCGACGACGTCGTCGCGCTGCCGCCGCTGCCCGAGGACGTGGTCGCGCTCGCCGAATTCGTCGCTGCGTACTACCGCGAGCCGCTCGGCCTTGCGCTCGCGCTCGCCGTGCCGCCGCTCCGCGGCGGAACGCGGCGTCGCGCGATCGCCCCGCCGGCGTCGCTCGTACTCACCGGCGCCGGCCGCGAGGTGCTTTCGACGCGCACCGCGCGTGCTCCGGCCGCAGCAGCGCTGCTCGCGCGCCTCGATGCGGGACCGCTCGATCGCGACGCGCTTTCGGCGCTCGGCGATGCGGATCGGCGGCGCCTCGCGACTTGGCGTGCGGAAGGCTGGGTCGAGGAGCCCGCGCCCGCCGGGATCGCAAAGCCGATCGCGCTCAACGACGAGCAGCGCGCCGCAGTTGCCGCGATCGACGCGGCGGCGGGCCGCTTCGAGGTCACGCTGCTCGAGGGCGTGACCGGGAGCGGCAAGACCGAGGTCTATGCGGCATCGGCCGGACGTGCGATCGCGCGCGGCGGACAGGTGCTGTTGCTGGTGCCGGAGATCAATCTCACGCCCCAGCTCACCGCGCGCTTCGCCGCGGCGCTGCCCGGCGCGCGCATCGCGACGCTGCACAGCGGGCTTCCCGACGGCGAGCGCCAGATGCACTGGAAGGCGGCGGCGGCGGGCGCGGCGGACCTCGTCGTGGGCACGCGCCTCGCCGTGTTCGCGCCGCTGCCGCGCCTCGCGCTCGTCGTCGTCGACGAGGAGCACGACGCGTCGTACAAGCAGCAGGACGGCGTGCGCTACCACGCGCGCGACGTCGCCGTCGTGCGCGCGCGATCGCGCGGCGTGCCGATCGTGCTGGGCAGCGCCACGCCGTCGCTCGAAAGCGTGCACAACGCGAACGACGGGCGATACGCGCGCGCGAGCCTGCCGCGCCGCGCGGACCCGCGCGCGTCGCCGCCGGCGATCCGCTTCGTCCCCGACGATGCAGGCGCGCAGGACGGGCTGGGCATGGTGCTGGTCGAAGCGCTGCGAGAGCGCGTGTCGCGCGGCGAGCAGTCGCTGGTGTTCGTCAACCGGCGCGGCTACGCGCCGTCGCTCAAGTGCGCCGCCTGCGGCTGGGAGGCGGGCTGCCCGCGCTGCAGCGCGCGGCTCGTCGTCCATCGCGCGCCGCCGCGCTTGCGCTGCCACCACTGCGGCCACGCGGAAGCCGTGCCGCGCGCATGCCCGTCGTGCGGCAATGTCGACCTCGCGGCGCGCGGCGCCGGCACGCAGCGGCTCGAGGACGCGCTCGCCGCCGCGCTGCCCGGCGCGCGCATCGCGCGCGTCGACCGCGACACCACGCGCGCGCGCGGCGCGTTCGACGCGATGCGCTCGCGCGTCGCCGGCGACGACCTCGACGTGCTGGTCGGCACCCAGATGCTCGCGAAGGGACATGACTTCCCGCGGCTGACGCTGGTCGGCGTCGTCGGCGCCGACCACGCGCTCTACAGCGCCGACTTCCGGGCGACCGAACGGCTCGCCTCGCTCCTGTTCCAGGTCGCGGGGCGCGCGGGTCGCGCCGCGCTGCCGGGAGAGGTGATCGTGCAGACGTCGTTCGCGGGCCACGCGGTGTACCGCGCGCTCGCGTCGGACGACTACGGCGCGTTCGCGCGCGACCTGCTCGAGGAGCGGCGCATCGCCGCGCTGCCGCCGCACGCGCACCTGGTGCTGCTCGGCGCGGAGGCGCTCGTCCGCGACGAGGTCGATCGGTTCCTCGCGCTCGCATCGCGCGAGGCGCACGCCGCGCGCGAGCGCAGCGGCGCGGACGTCGAGGTGCACGCGCCGGTGCCGGCGCTGCTCGCGCGCCGCGCGGGCCACGAGCGCGGCCAGCTTTGCGTGCAGTCGCCGCGCCGGCCCGAGCTGTCGCGCTTCCTCGACGCGTGGATGCCGGCGCTCGAGGCGCTGCCGGGGCGTCGCGTGCGCTGGGGCGTCGACGTGGACCCGATCGCGCTGTAGGCCCGAAGCCGCCAAGGTAAACTCAGCCTCTTTTTGCGCCCGACGCCGACGTGGAAGATTCCAAGACCAAGCTCGAGCGATCGCTCACCGCGGTCGGTCGCATGCTGACGCCCGACGCGGTCGTCACGCTCGAGCGACCGCGCGATCCTTCGCACGGCGACTACGCGACCAATTTCGCGCTCACCGGCGCGAAGGCGCTCAAGCGCAAGCCGCGCGACGTCGCCGACGACTTCAAGCGCGCGGCCGAGGCGGATGCGGCCGTCCGCGCGCTGGTCGACGCCATCGAGATCGCCGGGCCCGGGTTCATCAACCTGCGGCTCAAGCCCGACGCGCGCCGCGCGGTCGTGCCGGGAATCCTCGCGCTGCGCGGCCGATTTGGGCGCTCGAGCGCGCGCGCCGGCGAGCGCATCATGGTCGAGTTCGTGTCCGCCAATCCGACCGGCCCGCTGCACGTCGGCCACGGCCGCCAGGCCGCGCTCGGCGACGCGATCGCGTCGCTGCTCCAAAGCCAGGGCGCG
>DATBSV010000042.1:0-4434 GCA_036559685.1 Casimicrobiaceae bacterium | reverse complement strand
CGAGAACCGCATCATCGAGGCGAAGAGCCGCGGCGTTTACGAGGCGCCGGGCATGGCGTTGCTGCACATCGCGTACGAGCGCCTCGTCACCGGCATCCACAACGAGGACACGATCGAGCAGTACCGCGACCACGGCCGCCGGCTCGGCCGGCTGCTCTACCAGGGCCGCTGGTTCGATCCGCAGGCGATGATGCTGCGCGAGTCCGCGCAACGCTGGGTCGCGCGCGCGGTGACGGGCGAAGTGACGCTCGAGCTGCGCCGCGGCAACGACTACGCGATCCTCGACACACGCAGCCCGAACCTCACGTACAAGCCGGAGCGCCTGACGATGGAAAAGGGCGCGTCGTCGTTCTCGCCGCAGGATCGCATCGGCCAGCTCACGATGCGCAACCTCGACATCGCGGACACGCGCGAGAAGCTCGTGCTGTACGCGAAGACCGGGCTGGTCGCGCCGACCGAGAGCTCGCCGCTGCCGAAGCTGACCGACGGAAACGCCGAGAGATCGCGCTGACGCGCGCCGGTCAGGCCTCGATGAGTCGATCGGCGCGCACGAGCAGGGATTGCGGGATCGTGACGCGGAGCGCCCGGGCGGTCTTCAGGTTGAACACCAGCTCGTAGTCGGTCGGCTGCTCCATCGGGATCTCGCCCGCCTTCGCGCCGCGAAGCACGGCCGCCACCATGTCGGCGCCGCGACGCCACATCGTCAAGAAATTGAACCCGTACGAGATCAATCCGCCGGCGTCGGCCCACTGCGACTGGTGGAAGATGCTCGGGAGGCCCGCCTTGAGCGCGAGCTCGGGAATCAGGCGTCGCGCGGAAATCCACAATCCGGAGCCGAGGACATACAGCGCATCGGCGCCGGCGCGCGTCGCCTCGGCGAATCGGGCGTCGTAGTCGAACGGCGGCCGCTTGAAGTCGACTACGTGGATCGGGAGGCCGAGCCTCCGCGCGGTCCCTTGCACCAACGCGAGCTGTGCCGTCGTCTGCTCGTTCGTGAACACCGCCACCCTGCGCATGGCGGGCAACGCTTCCTTCAGCAGCTCGAGACGCTTGGCCGGCAGCGTCGACTGGAGCGCCGTCACGCCGGTCACGCGGCCGCCCGGCCGCGCCAGGTTGGCGACGTCACCCGTGGTGACCGGGTCGAAATCCACCGCGACGAACACGATCGGCGTCCGGGGATCGGCTTGCACGAGCGCCGCGAGGTTGGCTTCGTTGCCTCCGCCGAAATAGGCGTCGCACTTGAGCTTGCCGAGCTGAGTCACCAGCCCGGGCAGCTGCTCGAGCCGGTTGTCGGCGTGAAGGCGCTCGATGACCAGGTTGCGACGTTCGACGAATCCGAGTTCGGCGAGGCGCCGGACGAACGCGACGCCGTACGGCTCGTCGAACGAATTCGAAACGCTGATCCAGCCGACGCGATACTGGCGCCCCTCCGTCTGCGTGGAAGCTATGCGCGGCAGCGTCAGCGCGCCGGCCGCGATTGCCCGCAACAACGCTCGACGCGAAGTCATCCGATCGCCTTGGCGCGTCAGTCCACCTTGATGCCGAGCCTGCGCACGACCGGCGTCCAGCGCTCGGCTTCGCCCTTGATGAGCGCGCCGAAGTCGGCGGGCGTGCCGCCGACGAGGTCGAAGCCGAAGCCGTTCATCTTCTTCACGACCTCCGGATCCTTCAGGATCGCGCCGACCTCGGCGTTGATCTTCTGGATCGTCGCCTGCGGCGTGGCGGCCGGCACGACGAGCCCGTTCCACGCGAGCGCCTCGAAGCCCGGGTAGGTTTCCGCGATCGCGGGCAGCTCGGGCAGCAGCGGGAAGCGCTTCGGCGTCGTGACCGCGATCGGGCGCAGCTTGCCCGCCTGGATCTGCGCCTGCAGCGGCTGCATGACCGCGAAGATCATCTGCGTCTCGCCTTGCACGGTCGACAGCACCGCGGGCGGCGATCCGTTGAACGGCACGTGGACCGCGTCGATGCCCGCCATCGCCTTCAGCAACTCGGCATTGAGGTGCGAGCTCGAGCCGTTGCCGACCGACGCGTAGTTGAGCTTGCCAGGATTCGCCTTCGCCCAGGCGACGAGCTCGGGCAAGGTCTTCACCGGCAGCTCGGCATTGACCGCGAGCACGTTGGGCTGGCTCGACGTGATGATCACCGGCGCCAGGTCCTTCTGCACGTCGTACGGCGCCTTCTGGATCAACGGGCCCGTCGCGAGCGGTCCGTTGAACCCGAGCAGGATCACGCTGCCGTCCGCCGGCGCACGCGCGGTTTCCGCGGTCGCGACGGTGCCGCCCGCCGCGGGCTTGTTGTCGACGACGACCGGCTGGCCGAACTTGTCCTTGAGCTTCTCGCCGATCGCGCGCGCGAGCACGTCGAGCGAGCTGCCCGCCGGCGCGGGCACGAGGATGCGCACCGGCTTGTCGGGCCAGGCTTGCGCGTGCGCAGGCGGAATGACAACCGCGGCGCCGATGAAGCAGAGCGCGAGGAGACGGCGGATGCGTTGCATGTTGCGTGGACCTCCTTCGATGCGGCCCGGATCAGCCCGGGCGATGGCAGACGGCCTCGACGTTGTGGCCGTCCGGGTCGAGCACGAACGCGCCGTAGTAGTCGGGATGGTAGTGCGGGCGCAGGCCGGGCGGGCCGTTGTCCTTGCCGCCCGCGGCCATCGCGGCGCGGTAGAACGCGTCGACCTCGAGCCGCGTGACCGCCGCGAACGCGACGTGCGTGCGCGGATCGGGCTGCGCGACCTTGCCTTCGCCGATCCAGAACTTGGGATGTTCGCGGCCGAAACCCGCGCCTCCCTCGTACTGCGCGAGCTCGGTGATGCCGAGCGGGGCGAGCGCGTGCGCGTAGAACGTGCGCGAGCGCTCGAGGTTCGACACGGTCAGGCCGATGTGGTCGTACATCGCGTTCTCCTCAGTCCACGCGTCCGCACACGAGGTATTCGAGCAGCGCCTTCTGCGCATGCAGCCGGTTCTCGGCTTCGTCCCACACGACGCTCTGCGGCCCGTCGATCACCTCGGCGGCGACCTCCTCGCCGCGGTGCGCGGGCAGGCAATGCATGAACAGCGCGTCGGGATTCGCGATGCGCATCATGTCGGCGTCGACCTGCCAGTCGGCGAACGCGCGGCGGCGCACGTCGTTCTCGGCCTCGAAGCCCATGCTCGTCCAGACGTCGGTCGTGACGAGGTCGGCACCGCGGCAAGCGTCGTGCGGATCGGCGAAGCCCTCGCAGCGGTTCGCGACTTCGGCGGGCAGGTCGGCGCGCTTGACCTCGTAGCCGACCGGCGAGCTCAGGTGCACGCGAAAGTCGAGCACGGCCGCGGCCTGCAGCCACGACGTCAGCATGTTGTTCGCATCGCCGATCCACGCGACCGTGCGCCCGCGGATGTCGCCACGGTGCTCGATGAACGTGTAGACGTCCGCGAGGATCTGGCAGGGATGGTGCTCGTTGGTGAGCCCGTTGATCACCGGCACGCGCGAGTGCGCGGCGAAGCGCTCGATGATGTCCTGGCCGAACGTGCGGATCATCACGACGTCGACCATGCGGCCGATCACGCGCGCGACGTCCTCGATCGGCTCGCCGCGCGAGAGCTGCGTGTCGTGGCGGTTGAGGTTGATCGCGATGCCGCCCAGCTGGTTCATGCCGGCCTCGAACGACACGCGCGTGCGCGTGCTGGCCTTCTCGAACACCATCGCGAGCGTGCGATCGCGCAGCGGCTGGTAGAGCTCGTAGCGCTTGAAGCGGTCCTTGATCCAGCGCGTGCGCGCGAACAGGTGGGCGTGCTCGTCCGAGCTGAAGTCGGCGAACTGCAGGAAATGCCGGACCGGGACGGGGGACATCGGGAAGTGCTGAAAAAACAACAGTCTAGCACTTACGCAGCGCGGTCGTCCTCGCTGCGCGAGAGCACGATGCGCTCGCGGCCCTGCGCCTTCGCGTGGTACAGCGCGCGGTCGGCGGCCGAGATGAGCTCCGCTTGCGTCACGCCGTCGTCGGGCGCGACGGCCACCCCCGCGGAGAACGTGAAGCCCGACAGCTTGTCGCTGCCCCACGGCACGACCAGCTCGCGCAGCTTGGTGGCGAGCGTCGAGAGCGCCTTGCGCGCCCCGGCGCCGTCGGTGTCGGGCAGCACGACGCAGAACTCCTCGCCGCCGTAGCGGCACAGCACATCCGCCGGACGCAGCGATGTCGCGAGCACGCGGCCGATCTGCATCAGCACGCGGTCGCCGGCGAGGTGGCCGTGGCGGTCGTTGACGGCCTTGAAGTAATCGAGGTCCACGAGCGCGAGCGAGAGCGGCGCCGCACGGCGGTTCGCGCCGGACAGGAGCGCCGGCAGCACCGAGTCGAGGTAGCGCCGGTTGAACAGTTGCGTGAGCGGATCGTGCACGGCCTCGGCGGCGAGCCGGCTCTGCAGCTCCTCGACCTCGCGCACCTTGCGCTCGAGC
>DATBSV010000041.1:0-2403 GCA_036559685.1 Casimicrobiaceae bacterium | reverse complement strand
TCGCGCAGACCACGCTGCTCAACGTCTCGTACGACCCCACACGCGAGCTCTACCAGGATTACAACGCCGCGTTCGCGAAGGCGTGGCAGGCGAAGTCCGGCGAGAAAGTGTCGGTCAAGCAGTCGCATGCCGGGTCCGGTGGCCAGGCGCGAAAGGTGATCGACGGGCTCGAGGCCGACGTCGTCACGTTGGCGCTCGCCTACGACATCGACGCGATCGCGCAGAAGTCCGGGCTGCTGCCGGCCGACTGGCAGGCACAGCTGCCGCGCAACAGCACGCCGTACACGTCGACGATCGTGCTGCTCGTGCGCAAGGGCAACCCGAAGGGCATCAAGGACTGGGACGACCTCGTGAAGCCGGGCGTGGCGGTCATCACGCCGAACCCGAAGACCTCGGGCGGCGCGCAGTGGAATTATCTCGCCGCCTGGGAATACGCGAAGCGCAAGTACGGCGGCGACACGGCGGCGAAAGATTTCGTGACGCGGCTGTACCAGAACGTCCCGGTGCTCGACTCGGGCGCGCGCGGCTCGACCACGACGTTCGTCGAGCGCGGCGTCGGCGACGTGTTCATCTCGTGGGAGAACGAGGCGTTCCTCGCGCAGAAGGAGTTGGGCCCGGACAAGTTCGAGATCGTCGTGCCCTCGCTTTCGATCCTCGCCGAGCCGCCGGTCGCCGTCGTCGAGAAGAACGCCGCGAAGCACGGCACCACCGCCGTGGCGCGCGCGTATCTCGAGTACCTGTACTCGGACCAAGGCCAGGAGATCGCAGCGAAGCACTTCTACCGCCCGAGCGATCCCAAGGTCGCGGCCAGGTACGCGAAGCAGTTCCCGAAGGTGAGTCTGTTCACGATCGACGCGGCGTTCGGCGGCTGGCAGAAGGCGTCGAAGACGCACTTCCAGGAAGGCGGCACGTTCGACGAGATCTACCGGCCGGGCGCGAAGGCGCAGTAGGCGTGAGCGCATCGACGTCGATCGCGGCAGCGTTCGATCCCGACGGCGCGCGCGTGCTCGCCGCCCGCGCGCCGCGCCGTCGCGCATCGGTGCTGCCCGGCTTCGGACTTTCGCTCGGCTTCACGCTCGTCTACCTGTCGCTGATCGTCCTGATCCCGCTGTCCGCGGCCTTCTTCAAGACCGCGCAGATGACGTGGCCGGCATTCGTCGAGACGGTCACCACGCCGCGCGCGCTCGCGTCGTACAAGCTCACGTTTGGCGCCTCGCTCGCGGCGGCCGCGACCAACGCGCTGTTCGGGCTGATCGTCGCGTGGGTGCTCACGCGCTACCCGTTCCCGGGACGCCGCATCGCCGATGCGCTGGTCGACCTGCCGTTCGCGTTGCCCACCGCGGTCGCCGGCATCGCGCTCACCGGGCTGTTCGCGCCGAACGGATGGTTCGGACTGGGGTTGTCGCAGGCGGGCATCAAGGTCGCGTTCACGCCGCTCGGCGTCTACGTCGCCTTGACGTTCATCGGGTTGCCGTTCGTCGTCCGCACGGTGCAGCCGGTCCTCGCGACACTGCCGCACGAGCTCGAGGAAGCCGCGGCCACGCTCGGCGCGAGTCCGGCGCAGGCGTTTCGCCGCGTCGTCCTCCCGATCGTGCTGCCGGCGCTGCTGACCGGCTTCGCGCTCGCGTTCGCGCGCGCGGTCGGCGAGTACGGCTCGGTAATCTTCATCGCGGGCAACATGCCGATGATCTCGGAGATCACGCCGCTCGTCATCATCACCCGGCTCGAGCAGTACGACTACCAGGGCGCGACGGCCATCGCGGTCGTCATGCTCGTGGTCTCGTTCGCCCTGCTCCTGCTCATCAACCTGCTGCAGGCATGGACGCGCCGGCGGCTCGGTGCGCAGGTGTGAGGATGGCGACCGCCTCGTCCCCGTGGGTGCGCCGCGTCCTGATCGCGGTGGCGCTCGTCTTCCTGACGGTGTTCCTGTTCGTGCCGCTCGTGTTCGTGTTCACCGAGGCGTTCAAGAAAGGCTACGGCGTGTTCATGGCGGCGATCCTCGACCCCGACGCGCTCTCGGCGATACGCCTCACGCTCATTGCCGCCTCGATCGCCGTGCCGCTCAACCTGCTGTTCGGCGTCGCCGCCGCGTGGGCGATCGCCAAGTTCGCGTTCCCGGGCAAGAGCGTGCTGACGACGCTGATCGACCTGCCGTTCTCGGTGTCGCCGGTGATCGCCGGCCTGATCTTCGTGCTGGTGTTCGGCCTGCAGGGCTGGTTCGGCCCGTGGCTCAAGGCGCACGACCTGAAGGTCGTGTTCGCCGTGCCCGGCATCGTGCTCGCGACCATCTTCGTCACGTTCCCGTTCGTCGCCCGCGAGCTGATCCCGCTGATGCAGGCGCAAGGCACCGAGCAGGAGGAAGCGGCCGCCGTGCTCGGTGCGGGCGGATGGACGACCTTCCTG
>DATBSV010000040.1:0-11490 GCA_036559685.1 Casimicrobiaceae bacterium | reverse complement strand
TCCCTTGAGCCTCGAGCTTGCGGTCCCGCAGCTCGGCGAAGGCCTGCGCGAGGTGCGCATCGTCGAGATCCTGCGCCGCGCCGGCGACGCGGTCGCGCGCGGCGAGCCGATGTACGTCGTCGAGACCGACAAGAGCACGGTCGAGCTCGAGGCGCCGTTCGACGGCACGATCGAGGGCTGGACGGTGTCGCCCGGGGACGTCGTCGCGGTCGGGGCGGTGGTCGCGCGCCTGACCGAGCCCGGCGCCACCGGCGTCGGCGAAGCGCGGCCGCGCCCCGAGGTCGTCATCCCGCCGCGCACGCGCGCCCACGCTCGCGAGCGCGGCATCGACGACGCCGAGCTCGCGCGCATCCCGACCACGTCGAGCAAGCTCATGCCCGCCGACGTCGACGCGTGGATCGCACGCTCGGGCGCGCCGGTCGCGCTCGCGTCGCACCATGACCAGCCGCTGTCGGCCGAGCAGCGCCGCCTCGTGTTCCGGATGCGGCGCAGCGCCGAGCGCGTGATTCCCGGCACGATCGCCGTCGACGTCGCGTTCGCGCGGCTCGAAGGCGCGCACGCCGACGGCCCCGTGCCGTCGATCGTGCAGGTCCTCGCGCACACGGCGGCGCGCATCGCGGTGGCGCAGCCGCGCTTTCGCGCGACGATCGTCGGCGACGACACGCTCCGTACCCACGACGCGGTCAACGTCGGCATCGCGCTGGCGCGCCCCGGCGACGAGCTCGTCACCGCCGTCGTCCGCGGCGCGGACCGCCTGACGCTGGAGGCGTTCGTGCGCGAAGCGCGCCGGCAGATGCGCGAAGCGTTGCGCACCGGCGACCAGGCCCGCGAGGACACGCAGCTTTACGTCTCGTACCTCGGTCGCGAGGGCATCCTGGATGCCGTGCCGGCGCTGGTCGCACCGGCGAACGCCATCCTGTTCCTCGGCGCGCCGCGAGCCGACGGGTACGCCCGCCTCGTGATGACCTTCGACCACCGCATCCACAACGGCTCCGGTGCCGCGGCGTTCCTCGCGGCGTTGCGCGACGCGCTGACGTCCGGCTGAAGCCCTTACCCGACCAGGAAGTCCCCGACCACCGGCCAGAGCGTCTCGCGCATGCGCGAGCGGAAGAAGCCGAAGTGGCCGACGCGCCGCAGCCCCGCGGCGCGCGGGTCGATGCGCCTCTCGTGGATCGTGCAGTTGCGGAACAGCGCGGCGACGCGGGCGGTGGCCTCGCGCGTCGCGAACGGATCGTCCGCAAGCGACACGACCAGCGTGTCGGCGCGGAACGCATCGAAGCGCGCGATCACGCCGGCGATGCGCTCGCGATCGAGCGAGCCGTCGGCACGCTTCAGGTTCCACCACGGCTCGGGCTTGCGTCGCGACGACCAGTCGCGCGCGACGCCGGCCGGCAGGTCCTCGGGCAGCCCGAAGCGCCGCGCCGGCATGTAGCCGATCGCGCGCACGATCATCGGCATCGCGAGGTGCCAGGTGAAGAACATCGGCAGCCGCACGTGCTTCGCGTAGTCGCGCCAGTAGCCGGTGTGGGTGCCGACCAGCACGAGGCGCTCGATGCGCTCGCCGCCGGGCATCAGGCCGGTGACGAAGCCGCCGATGCTGTGCCCGACCACCGCCGCCTTCGCGTCCGGAAAACGGCGCGACAAGCTGTCCAGCACAGCGGCACAATCCTTGCTTCCCCAGTCTTCGACGCGTGCTTCGAAGCCCTTGAGCGTCGGGGGCGCCGAGGCGGCGATGCCCCGGTAGTCGTAGGTGAGCGTGGGCAGGCCGCGGTCCGCCAGCCAGGCGGCAAAACGGCCGTAGTAGCGGGCCGGAATGCCGGCCCCGGCGTTGACGACGACGTAGCGCGACGGCGGTCCGCCCCCCTCGGGGAGCCACAACGTCGCGGCAAGCGGGTAACCGTCGGCGGCGGGAACGACGAGTTTTTCGGCGACGGGCAAGGCGGCGGCGCCCGGGCTTCGAGCGCGGACCCATGAACGACCATCGTAGAATGCCAGATTGATCGACGAGATGAAGGACGGCGAGACGACGATGCGGCAGTGGACGACGCTCGAAGGCTGGCGCGGGATGCTCTCGCGCGTCCAGCGGCCGGAGCTCGAGCAGGCCGTCCTGCGCGTCGTGCTGGTCGGGCTCGTCTACGTCTACGTCGTCTGGACGGTCCACCGCGACGGCGCGTTCGACGGGACCGACCTCGAGTTCGTCACCGTCGGCGCGGGCTTCGTCTCGCTGGCCGTCCTGCTCCTGTTCCGCATCCTCGCGGCCGGCGGCACCTCGAACATCCGCCGCGCGCTCGGCATGCTCGCCGACAACGCGGCGACGACCTACTGCCTGATCCGGATGGACGAAGGCGGCGCCTTCGTCCTCGGCGTCTACCTGTTCGTCGCGTTCGGCAACGGCTTCCGCTTCGGCCGCGCGTGGCTGCACGCGTCGCAGATCCTGTCGATCGTCGGCTTCGGCGTCGTGCTCCTGCTGTCGCCGTTCTGGTCGCAGCACGTGACCGTCGGCATGGGCTTCATGGTCGCGCTGCTCGTGCTGCCGTTCTACGTGGGCGTTCTGTCGCAGCGCATCACCGAGGCGAAAAGGCGCGCCGACGAGGCGAACGCGGCGAAGGGGCGGTTCCTCGCCAACGTGAGCCACGAGATGCGCACGCCGCTCAACGGCGTCATCGCGATGGCCGACGTGCTGCGCGAGACCAACCTCAACGAGGCGCAGCGCGAGATCGTCGAGACGATGACGACGTCGGCGCACCTCCTGCTCGCGCAGATCGAGGACGTGCTGGACATGGCCAAGATCGAGGCCGGGCGCGTCACGATCGAGGCGCGGCCGTTCGACTTCGGCAAGCTGGTGACCGGCACGGTCAAGGTGATGCTGCCGCAGGCGCGCTACAAGGACCTCGCCATCAACACCGAGATCGACGTCTCGGCGGCGCGCTGGTTCTCCGGCGACCAGCACCACATCCGCCAGGTGCTGCTCAACCTGCTGGCGAATGCGGTCAAGTTCACCGAGAAGGGCGAGATCACGCTGCGCGTGAAGGCCACGCCCGCGTCCGGTGGCGCGCTGTTGCGCGTCGAGGTGCAGGACACCGGCATCGGCATCCCCGAGCACAAGCAGGCCGCGATCTTCGAGCCGTTCACGCAGGCCGACGACTCGGTCACGCGCGTCTACGGCGGCACGGGGCTGGGCACGACGATCGCCCGCCACCTCGTGACGCTGATGCAGGGCCGCATCGGGCTGACGAGCACCGTCGGCAAGGGCAGCCTGTTCTGGTTCGAGGTGCCGCTCGGCTACGCGGAGTCCACCGGCATCGACCTCACGGCCGAGTTCGGCGGCGTCGCGAAGACGTCCGCCGCCATCCAGGCCGCGACCGCCGGTCCCGGCGCGAAGGTGCACAAGATCCGCGGCGCGCGCATCCTGGTCGCCGAGGACAACGCGACCAACCAGCGCGTCGCGCAGCTGATCCTCGAGAGCGGCGGCCACCACGTGACGCTGGTCGACAACGGCGAGGCGGCGCTCGACGCGCTCGAGCGCGGCGGCTTCGACCTCGCGCTGTTCGACCTCTCGATGCCGCTGGTCTCGGGCCTAGAGGCGCTCAAGCTCTACCGGTTCACGACGCCCAAGCCGATCCCGGTGCTGATCCTGTCCGCGAACGTCACGACCGAAGCGATCCTCGACTGCGAGCGCGCGGGCGCGGCCGAGTTCATGCCGAAGCCCCTGCGCGCGTCGCTGCTCCTCGACGCGATCGAGCGCCACCTCGCCACCGAGGCCGACCGGTTCGTCCCGCCCGATCGCGGGGAAGAGCGCCGGGGGCTGACCGTCGTCGAGACCCCGCCGCTGGATCCGAACGTCCTGCAGGACCTCGTGAAGCTCTCGACCGACGCGACGTTCATCGAGCGGCTGCTGCGCGGCTTCAAGGGCGACACCGAGCGCCTGGTCGCCGAGATCGGCGACGCGCTCGCCGCGCGGCGCTACGACGTCGCGAAGGACGCGGCGCACGCGCTGAAGGGCGGCGCCGCCTCGGTCGGCGCGATGCAGCTCGTGCAGGCCGCGACGCGCATCGACAAGGCGACGCACGAGCAGCTGCGCCTCAAGGCGACGCCGTGGACCGAGGAGCTGACCGAATTCGCGAACCGCGCGCTCCTCGCGCTGGACGACTATCTCGAAAAGCGCAGGCAGGCCCAGCAAGGCGGCCCCGAGTAACCCCCCGTTGCCGGGCGCCCGGCCAAAAAAAAAGCGCCGGCCGCCAGCCGGCGCTTCCCGCAAGAAGATCGAAACTTTTTAGTCGCCCGTGCCGACTGCGAGCGAGACGACATTCGACGCGGCCGAAACGACGGCCACTTCCTCACCCTGGCGCTGCTGCGCGCGCACGATCCGCTCCATCATCCGGATGTCGCGCTCGGAGAGCTTGAGCGCCGCGTCGGCCCACAGCTCGACGACGCGCACGAGCTCCTCGTGCTTGAGGGGGTTCATCTCGCGCGCGATCGACTCGATGCCGCGGCGCCCGTTGCCGGCGCGCGCGTGCTTGCGCACGAAGCTCTCGACCGCCGCCTCGCCCGTGCCGGTCGGCGTGATGACATCGACGACGCCGAGGTCGTAGAGCTCGCGCGCCGAGTAGATCTTGCCGGACGTGATCAGGTCCTCGGTGATCCGGCGCCCGACCTTGCGCGACAGGAAGCTGTACGCGCCCATGCCCGGGAACAGGTTGAACAGGATCTCCGGGAAGCCCATGCGCGCGTCTTCCTCGGCGATCATCACCGACGAGCTCAGCGCGCACTCGAAGCCGCCGCCGAGCGCGTCGCCCTGGACGAGCGAGATCGTCGTGAGCGGCAGATGGCAGTTCTGCCACCAGCGGAACAGCGTGTCGACGCAGCTACGGCCGTAGCGGACGAGCGACGCGCGGTCGTGCCGCTGGATCGCCGACTTGAACAGCGCGAGGTCGCCGCCGAGGTTGAACACCCCCGGCGCCTTCGACGCGATCACCGCGTAGTGCAGCTCGGCGCGCTCACCGCGCGAGTCGCTCATCATGCCGGCGCCGTTCTCGATCGTGTCGACGTAATCGCTGAGCTCGGCGAGGAGCTGCGGGTTGAAGAAGGCTCTCGGCTTGGGATTCATCCAAGCCCAGTAGATGCCCAGCTCACGGTCGAATCTCGTGTCGACCTGTTCGAAGCGGGCGGTGGAAAGGTAGCGGACGTCGGCGAACGCGTTCATGGCGGCACTCCAAGCGTGCGGGAAAGGGGACACCGGAAACGGAGATGCGCACTCATTGTGGCAAACAAGGTAACCGCAAGCAAATTGTCTGTGCCTTGTCTGTCGGCGAATCAAGGATTTCGCGTCGATTCCTGGACGACGAAACAACATCGTCGACCAATGTGTCGGCTACAGCTTGTTACGCCGGATTGTTGGCCTGTACAACAATCGCTTGGGGGTGGGGGGTGCCCTGACCCCTAGGGATGGGGGGCGGGCTCGGCCGGAGGTCGCCCCCAGTGGCGCTCCCCGGCGGCCAGGGAACCGGCGAATTCGCGGAAAATGAACGATTTGCGGCGCGACGCTCGCGCCGGTTCGCAGACTCGCGGGGTGCCTAGAGGACAGTCCAGCGACCGTCCACGAGCCCCTCGATCGGCCGGAACGTCGCCTTGTAGGCCATCTTGGCGCTCTCGGCGATCCAGTAGCCGAGGTAGAGGTAGGGCAGCCCGAGCTCCGTGCAGCGGCGGATCTGCCACAGGATGTTGTAGGTCCCGTAGCTCGTCGCGCGCAGTTCGGGCTCGAAGAACGTATAGACCGACGACAGCCCGTCGGCGAGTCGGTCGACGAGGCTCACCATGCGCAGCGCGCCGCCCTCGCGGAACTCGACGAGGTCCGTCGCGACGTTGCTGTGGAGCAGGAAGTGCTGGTACTGCTCGCGGCTGTCCTGGTCCATGCCGCCGCCCGGATGCCGGTGTCGCTGGTAGCGCAGGTACAGCGCGTAGTGCTCGGCGTCGTACCCGAGCTCGCGGCGCGTGACGGCCAGCGCGCCGTGCGTGCGCAGGATGCGGCGCTGCGTGCGGTTCGGCTCGAACGTCGCCACCGGCACGCGCACCGGCACGCACGCGCGACAGTGGTCGCAGTACGGACGGTAGGTGAACGCGCCGCTGCGCCGGAAGCCCAACCGCACGAGCTCGCCGTAGACGCGCGTGTCGATCAGGTGCGAGGGCGTGGCGACCTGCGAGCGCGCGAGCCGGTCCGGCAGGTAGCTGCACGGGTACGGCGCGGTCGCGTAGAACTGCAGCGACGCGAGCGGCAGGTCGTTGAGCTTGCTCATTGGTTCACGGCATTCAGCGCGTCGGTCTCCGGGTCGGGCAGCGGCGCCGTCCATGGCCCCGCGACCCATGGCGCGGGCGGCGCGTCCGAGTGTATCAACTCGGCGAGACGCGCCGCAAACGCGCGCCGCGGGATCGGGCGGGCGCCCAAGGCGGCGAGGTGCGCCGTTTCCTGCTGGCAGTCGATGAGCGGGACGCCGTCGCGCCTGAGCTTCGCGACCAGGTGCACGAGCGCGACCTTCGACGCGTCGGGCGCGCGCGCGAACATCGACTCGCCGAAGAACACCCGGCCGATCGCGAGCCCGTACAGGCCCCCGCGCAGCTCGCCGTCGGCCCACGACTCGACCGAGTGCGCGACGCCGCGCCGGTGGAGCTCGACGTAGGCGTCGACCATCGGGCCGGTGATCCAGGTGCCGTCCTGGCCCTCGCGCGGCTCCGCGCATGCCTCGATCACGCGCTCGAACGCGGTGTCGAGCCGGATCTCGTAGCGGCGCTGGCGCACGCGCTTGTCGAGCGAGCGGCGCACGCGGAACGCGTCCGTCGGCAGCACCATGCGCGGATCGGGGCTCCACCACAGCACGGGCTGGCCGTCGGAGAACCACGGGAACGCGCCGCGCCGGTACGCATCGACGATGCGCTCCGGCGCGAGTCCGCCGCCGGCGGCGAGGAGGCCGTTCGGCTGCGCCAGCGCGTGCTCGAGCGGCGGCAGTGGGTCGTGCGGGCCGAGCCAGGGGATCACGTGCCGATTGTCTATCATCGCGCGATGGACGCGAACGACGGCCGTGTGCGCTGCCCGTGGTGCGAAGGCAGCCCGATGGAGCGCGACTACCACGACCGCGAATGGGGGGTGCCGACCACGGACGAGCAGGCGCTGTTCGAACTTCTCACGCTGGAAGGCGCGCAGGCCGGGCTCGCGTGGCGGACGATCCTCGCCAAGCGCGACGGTTACCGCGACGCGTTCGCCGGCTTCGATCCCGCCCGCGTCGCGCGTTTCGACGCAAGGCGCGTCGACCGCCTGGTCGCCAACCCGGCGATCGTGCGCCACCGCGGCAAGATCGAGAGCACCGTCGCCAACGCGCGCACCCTCGTCGCGTTGCACCGCGAAGGCGGCTCCCTCGGCACGTTGGTGTGGTCGGTCGTCGGTGGGCGCCCGCTGGCGCCGCGTTATGCGAAGCCCGGGTCGATCCCGGCGCGCACGTCGCATTCCGACGCGCTCGCGAAGCTGCTGGCCAAGCAGGGGTTCCGCTTCGTCGGCTCGACCACCTGCCAGGCATTCATGCAGGCGGCCGGGCTGACCAACGACCACGTCGTCGCTTGCCACCGCCACGCGCCGTGCGAGGCGCTCGGCGCTCGGCTCAGCTCGCCAGCGCGCGCATCGTCTTCGACCGGTAGTCGCGGCGCCACAGCACGGCGAGGATCAGGAACGTCAGCGCGATGAACACTGCCGTGTGCAGGAACCAGCCGAGCGCGGCGAAGCCGAAGTAGTAGCTGCGGATGCCGCGGTTGAACTCGTCGCCGGCCAGCGAGTTGATGCGCGCGCACTTCTGCGCGTAGGCCTCGAGCACGTCGGGCGGACGCGAGCGGTCCGGCGTGCTGCCGATCAGGATCAGGAGCAGGCTGTACTGCCGGTGCGCCCACGTGAACTTGAAGTACGCGAACACGAAGATCGTGATCAGCAGGAAGATCTTCGCCTCGACCAGCAGCTTCGATTGCTTGCCCGCGAACGGCAGGTCGGCCGCGAACGAGACGAGCGAGTCGAGCGCGCCGGCGGTCGCGATCAGCGCGGCGACGATGTAGATCGTCGTGTTCGCGTAGAACGTCACGCTGTTCATCAGGTGGCCCATCAGCGCGCTGTCGAGCAGCCGCTGGTCGCGCACGACCATCTGGCGCGCCCACTCGAGCCGGTGGTGGTGCATCAACGCGCGGAGCCCCCGCGCGCTGTGCATGTCGCGGTCGACCAGGAAGTTGTAGCCGAACCAGGCCGCGACGAAGAACGCGAGCGCGATCGCGTCCATCGGCGTGACGAGCAGCAGCAGGCGCTGGAGGATTTCCACGGATGGGCTGTCGGCGTGGCGCCCCGAACACGAATCGAACGTGCGACCTGTCCCTTAGGAGGGGACTGCTCTATCCACTGAGCTACCGGGGCGCGCCGGGCGATTCTACCGGTTTGTCCGAACCGTCCCGGTTCGTCTCGCGTCGTCCCGGACGCGCCCTGCCCGCCTTCCAGCGCCGGTGGACCCACCACCACTGCTCGGGATGGCGGACGACCAGCCGCTCGAGCGCCGCGTTGTAGGCGCGCGTATTGGCGGCGAGCTCGACCTTCGGATCGTCGTCGACGATCGGGGCGAGCGGCTCCTCGAAGCGCAGCACGTGCGTCCCGTCGGCCTCGCGCCACGACGACGCCGGCAGGACCGGCGCGCCGGTGGCCTGCGCGATGACCGCGAGGCTGCGGAACGTGCCGGCAGGGTGGCCGAAGAAATCCACGACGACGCCGTCGCGGCCGCTGGCGTGCTGGTCGAACGGGAACACGACGAGGTCGCCGGCCTCGAGCCGCTCGCACAGTTCGTCCAGCGAACCGCGCTTGGCGAGCACGCCGAACCCTGCGCGCCGGAAGCGCCGCGTGACGAGCGCCTCGAGCCAGCGCGGCTTGATCGCGCGGCGCACGAAGTGGAAGCGGCCGTGCGCCTCGGGGAACTTGCGCAGTCCCGCGACCGTGGCGACCTCCCAGTTACCGAAGTGTCCGGTGAGGATCAGCACGCCTTTGCCCCGCGCGTGGACGGCGCGCAGCATGTCCAGGCCCTCGACGCGCACCAGCGCCGACTTGCGTGCGGCCGACAGCCAGCGGAAGCGCAGGAACTCGCCGAACAGACGCGCGAGATGCCCGTAGTGCATCTGCGCGAGACGCTCGAGCTCGAGGTCGTCGACGCGGTCGCCGTAGACGCGACGCAGGTTCTCGACGATGACGTCGCGACGGAACGGCAGGAAGCGCCACAGGAAGCGCCCGATCGGGGGCGTCGCCGACGTGGCGCGCTGCGCGACCGCCACGGCGCTGGCGCTCGTGGCGTCGTGCGTCATCGACAGCGCGATGCGTGCGATCCGGTGGCGGCCCATCACGACTTCGGCGGCGGGCGACGGCACGACATGCGGCGCGCCGTAGGCGTCGCGCTCGACCGAGAAGTCGGACGCCCCGATGGTCTCGAGCGCCGCCTCGCGCGGGAACAGCTTGAGGCACGCCTCCTTGGCGGCGAAGCGCGCGGCGAGCGACGCGGCACGTCCGGGTCCGTCGCCGGCATCGGCGAGCTCGCGCGGCGAGAACAGGCGCGCGATCGACGAATGGTCGTTCGCCTCGAGCAGACGCGCGACGCGCGCGATCTCGACCGTGTCTATGCCGCAGCGGTCGCCGGCGGCAGGAAAGGCGGCGACCAATCAGCGACTCACTGGATTACCTCGGCGCGCAGCAGTATCGCTTGCGGGATCGTGACGCCAAGCGCCTTGGCGGTCCTGAGGTTGATCACGAACTCGAATTGTGTGGGCTGTTCCACCGCCAGATCCCCCGGTTTCGCACCTTTGAGGATCTTGTCCACATAGATCGCGGAGCGCAGGTAGTTCTCGCTCCTGATGCCGCCGAAAGACATCAGCCCGCCGGCCTCGACGTTCGAGCGGTTTCCGAACATCGACGGCAAGCGGAACTTGACCGTCAGGTCGGCGATCTGCTTTCTCTGGCCTGCGAACAGCGGCGCGGCGCCCACGATGACTGCGCCCGCATTCTCCCTGACCAACCGCGCGAACGCGCTCTCGATTTCCTCCGGAGTCGATGCCTCGACCACTACGGTCTTGATCCCGGCTTGCTGCGCTGCCCCCTGGACGTTCTCCGCTATAGCGCGGTAGGTCGGGCTGGTGGGGGTCACCAACACCCCCACGCGCGACAACTTGGGAAATACCGAAAGCAGCAATTCCACGTGCTTGCCCCCGGTCTCTCCCCCCATGCTCGAGAGCCCGGTGATGTTGCCTCCCGGCCGCGCCAGGCTCTTGACGAATCCGCTGCCTACGGGATCGCCGGTCACTGCCATGACGATCGGAATCGTGGTGGTCGCTTTCTGCGCCGCGCCGATCGCCGCGGAGGCGACCGCAACGATGACATCCACCTTCAATCGAACGAGGTCTGCCGCCATGTCCGGCAAGCGTTCGAACTTGCCATCGGCAAACCGCCATTCGACCACCAGGTTCTTGCCTTCGACATAGCCCAGGTCTCGCATCCCCTTGACGAACGCGCCGGAAGTGTCCGAATTCAGGGCAGCTTCGCCGAGAGCCAGGTAGCCGACGCGCCAGATCCTGCCGGGCTGTTGGGCCGACGTTGCGCGCGAACCGGCCGCAGCGCCCAGCGCAACGAGTGCAACGACCGCGTCGCGCCGATTCATCTGAGCTCCTTCAGGCGGCCGCGACGACCAGCGCGGCGTCCGTGCCGCCGAACCCGCGCGAAAGCACGAGCGCGACGTTGGAAGTCGGCTTGCGGGCCTCGCGCGACACCGGAAGGTCGGCGAACGCCGGGTCGATGCGGTCGAGCGACGGGATGCCGGGAACCACGCCCCGGCGCAGCACCTCGAGCGCGAGCACGGTCTCGATCGCGCCCGCGGCGGCGATCAGGTGGCCGATCGACCACTTCAATGCGGTGACCGGGGGCGCGTGCGCGCCGAACACGGCGAGGATTCCCGCGGCTTCCGAGGCATCGGACGCCGGCGTTCCGTTACCGTGCGCGACGATCATGCCGATTTCGCGCGCGTCGACGCCCGCGTCGGCGAGCGCCGCGCGGATCGACGCCTCGGGCCCGCTGCCGTCGTCGCGGATCGCCAGCAGCCCTTCGCTCTCGGTCGCGTGGCCCGAGCCGAGGATTCTGCCGAGGACGCTCGCGCCGCGCGCGCGCGCGGACGACTCGCTCTCGACCATCAGCGCGCCGGCGCCCTCGCCCATCAGGCTGCCGTCGCGCGCGACGTCGAACGGCTTGAGGTGCCGCTTCGCCAGCAGTCCCGCGCCGTGGTAGTACAGGACGTTCTGCGGCTCGATCGGCGTGTCGTGGCCGACCGCCACCGCGCGGTCCGCCTCGCCGTTGACGATGCCGGCCGCCGCCTCGACGATCGCGAGCATCCCGCTCACGCTGTGGTTGGTGATGCACGCGTTCGGGCCCTTGATGCCGAAGCGGAT
>DATBSV010000039.1:0-4238 GCA_036559685.1 Casimicrobiaceae bacterium | reverse complement strand
CGACTTCGTCACCGTCGCGATCGAGTCGATCGAGGACGGCTACGGCACCACGCGCCTGTCGCGCGACAAGGCCAAGCGCCTCAAGGCCTGGCACGACCTCGAGCATTCGATGGAGCAGGGCTCGGTCGTGCAGGGCCTCGTGACCAGCAAAGTCAAGGGCGGGCTGACCGTCATGATCAACGGGATCCGCGCGTTCCTGCCGGGCTCGCTGGTCGACATCCGCCCGATCAAGGACACCTCGCCGTACGAGAACAAGCAGCTCGACTTCAAGGTCATCAAGCTCGACCGCAAGCGCAACAACGTCGTCGTGTCGCGCCGCGCCGTGCTCGAGGAGAGCCTGGGCGAGGAGCGCGAGAAGCTCCTGTCGACGCTGCAGGAAGGCGCGACGGTCAAGGGCATCGTCAAGAACATCACCGATTACGGCGCGTTCGTCGACCTCGGCGGCATCGACGGCTTGCTCCACATCACCGACCTCGCGTGGCGCCGCGTCAAGCATCCGTCGGAAGTGCTCGCGGTCGGCGACGAAGTGACCGCGAAGGTCCTCAAGTTCGACCAGGAGAAGAACCGCGTCTCGCTCGGCCTGAAGCAGCTCGGCGAGGACCCGTGGGTCGGCCTGTCGCGCCGCTACCCGCCGGGCACGCGCCTGTTCGGCAAGGTCACCAACATCACCGACTACGGCGCGTTCGTCGAGATCGAGTCGGGGATCGAGGGACTCGTGCACGTCTCCGAGATGGACTGGACCAACAAGAACATCCACCCGACCAAGGTCGTGCAGCTCGGCGACGAGGTCGAGGTGATGATCCTCGAGATCGACGAGGACCGCCGCCGCATCTCGCTCGGCATGAAGCAGTGCATGCCGAACCCGTGGGACGAGTTCTCGATGAACCACAAGAAGGGCGACAAGGTCCACGGCACGATCAAGTCGATCACCGACTTCGGCGTGTTCGTCGGCCTGCCTGGCGGCATCGACGGCCTCGTGCACCTGTCCGACCTGTCGTGGGTCGCGGCGGGCGAGCAGGCCGTGCGCGACTACAAGAAAGGCCAGGATGTCGACGCCGTGGTGCTCGCGATCGACGTGGAGCGCGAGCGCATCTCGCTCGGCATCAAGCAGCTCGAAGGCGACCCGTTCACGAACTTCGTCGCGCTGCACGACAAGGGCGCGATCGTCCAGGGCACCGTCAAGAGCATGGACGCGAAGGGCGCGGTCATCGCGCTCGGCACCGGCGACGTCGAGGGTTACCTGCGCGCCTCGGAAGTGGCGCGCGACCGCGTCGAGGACATCCGCCAGCACCTGCGCGAAGGCGAGAAGGTGACGGCGATGATCATCAACGTCGACCGCAAGAACCGCGGCATCAACCTGTCGATCAAGCAGAAGGACCAGGCCGACGAGAGCGACGCGATGAGCCGCGTCTCCGCGGAGAACTCGGGCGCCAACACGGGCACGACGAACCTCGGCGCACTGCTCAAGGCGAAGCTCAACGACAGCAAGTCCAACGGCTGACCGGAAGGGCGCGATGCCGATGACCAAATCGGAGCTGATCGACCGCCTGGCGGCTCAGTTTCCGCAGCTGGTCGCCAAGGACGCCGAGCTCGCGGTCAAGATGATCCTCGACGCGATGGCCGAGAGCCTCGCGAAGGGGGAGCGCATCGAGATCCGCGGGTTCGGCAGCTTCGGCCTGAACCACCGGCCGCCGCGCACGGGCCGCAACCCGAAGTCCGGCGAGAAGGTGCACGTGCCCGAGAAGCGCGTGCCGCACTTCAAGGCGGGCAAGGAGCTGCGCGAGCGCGTCGATTTCAAGAAGCCGTAGTGACCTCCCCCCGGAGCGACCTTCGGTCGCCTCCCCCCGAGGGGGCACTCGCCCTTCGGCGGGCGCGTTGCGGATGATGGGCGTCGTGCGCTGGGTGGTCGGCGCGTCGCTGTTCGTCGCGCTCCTGTTCCTCTCGCTCGACAATGCCGAGGTCGTGACGCTCAAGTTCTTCCGCGTCACGAGCTGGCAGGCGCCGCTGGTGTTCGTCGTCCTCGTCGTGTTCGTCGCGGGCGTGGCCGTCGGCCTCGCCGCCGGGGCGCTGCGCAACGCGCGCCTCAGGCGCCAGCTCCGCCGCATGCGCCGCGAAGTCTCGCGCGAGCCGCTGCCGCCGGCGCCGCACGGTGCGGTCCCGGGTCCGGTCTCGTCGACCGGTCAGCCCCCGTTCGGGATCGGCTGATGGATTTCGACCTGTGGTGGCTGCTGCCGATCCCGGCGGTCTTCTTCGGGCTGGGCTGGGTCGCCGCGCGCATCGACATCAAGCACCTGTTGACCGAGTCGCGCGCGTTGCCGCTGTCGTACTTCCGCGGGCTCAACTTCCTGCTGAATGAGCAGCCCGACAAGGCGATCGAGTCGTTCATCGAGGTCGTCAAGGTCGACCCGCAGACCATCGACCTGCACTTCGCACTCGGCAACCTGTTCCGCCGCCAGGGCGAGATCGAGCGCGCCATCCGCATGCATCAGAACCTGCTCGACCGGGCCGACCTTCCGTCCGACCGGCGCACGATGGCGAGCTACGAGCTCGCGCAGGACTTCCTGCGCGCCGGCATGCTCGACCGCGCGGAAGGGCTGTTCGCGAAGCTCGGCGGGACGCCGTACGAAACCCAGTCGCTCGCGCACCTGATCTCGATCTACGAGCAGGAGAAGGACTGGGCGAAGGCGATCGAGGTGACCGGCCGCGTCGCCGAGATCAACCGCACGCCGGCGTTCCGCGAGATCGCGCAATACCACTGCGAGCTTGCGCAGGCGGCGGTCGTGAAGTCCGACCCGGCGACGGCGCGCACCGAGATCGACGAGGCGCTCGCCGTCCATCGCGGCTGCGCGCGCGCGAACCTGATCGCCGGCGACCTCGCGTTGCAGCATGGTGATCCCGCCGGCGCACTCGACGCCTGGCAGCGCATCGAAACGCAGAACCCCGCGTTCCTTGCGCTCGTCGCCGACCGCGTCGCCGACGCCTGCCGCAAGCTCGGCGACCGGCCGCGCGCGATCCGGCTGCTTCGCGCGTGGCAGGAGCAGACGCCGTCGCTCGACCTGCTGAACGCGCTGTTTTCGCTCACGCTCGAGACCGAGGGCGCGGACGCCGCCGCCGTGCTGATCAAGGAAGAGCTCGCGCGCAACCCGACGCTGCTCGGGCTCGATCGGCTGCTCGAGGCGCAGATCCACGCCGCGCCGCCCGAACGCCGGCACGACCTGGAGCTCGTCCGCAACCTCGTCAACCAGCACATCAAGCGACTCGGCATGTACCGCTGCGAGCAATGCGGGTTCCGCGCGCGACAATACTACTGGCGCTGCCCGGGATGCCAGAAGTGGGAAACCTATTCGCCGAAGCGCACCGAGACGCCGGAGGGGTTCGCGTGAGCCAGACCCACGAGCCTCGCGTCATCGTCGCGCTCGATTTCCCTGAAACGGCGGCCGCGCTCGCGCTCGTGTCGCGCCTCGATCCGACCCAGTGCGCGCTCAAGGTCGGCAAGGAGCTGTTCACGACGGCCGAAGCCGGCCTCGTGCGCGAGCTCGTGCGCCGCGGCTTCCGCGTGTTCCTCGACCTCAAGTTCCACGACATCCCGAACACGGTCGCGCAGGCGTGCGCCGCCGCGACGCGGCTCGGCGTCTGGATGCTCAACGTCCACGCGTCGGGCGGTCCGGCGATGCTCGCCGCGGCGCGCGACGCCGTGGCGCGAACGGCGGGCGATGCCGGCATGCCGCGTCCGCTGCTGATCGCGGTGACCGTGCTGACGAGCCTTTCGGCGTCGGACCTCGCCTCGATCGGCGTCGACGCGACGCCCGAGCAGCAGGTGCTGCGCCTCGCGCGCCTCGCGCAGTCGCAGGGGCTCGACGGCGTGGTGTGCTCCGCGCTTGAAGCGCACGCGCTGCGTCGCGCGATCGGCGCCGGCTTCAAGCTCGTGACGCCGGGGATCCGGCCCGCTGGCGCCGCGGTGCAGGACCAGGCGCGCGTGATGACACCGCGCGACGCGCTCGCCGCCGGCGCCGACTACCTCGTCGTCGGACGTCCCATCACCGCGGCGGCCGACCCGGTCGCCGCGCTCGACGCGATCAACGCGTCGATCGGCTTCGAGGTGCGCGCGTGAAGATCACGATGATCGGGACCGGGTACGTCGGGCTGGTCACCGGCACCTGCTTCGCCGAGGTCGGCAACGACGTGCTGTGCCTCGACGTCGACACGCGCAAGATCGCGACGCTGAACGCCGGCGGCGT
>DATBSV010000038.1:0-5214 GCA_036559685.1 Casimicrobiaceae bacterium | reverse complement strand
CGCGCGAACGCGGTCCCCGGCGGCATCGCGATCGTCGATATCGGCGCGTGGCCCGAGCGACCGTCGGCGTTCGCGAGCGACGTTCCGCTGCTCGTGGCGGGCGACGCGCAAGGGTGGAAGGCGCTCGTCGGCATCCCGCTCGCTGCGAAGCCGGGGTTCGGGGCAATCGTCGTGCGGCGGCCCGGACGCGGCGAGCAGGCGCAGAGCTACGAGATCGGCCCGGCGCACTACGCCGAGCAACGGCTCAAGGTGCCGCCGCGGCAGGTCGATCTGTCGAAGGATGACCTCGCGCGCTACGAGCGCGAGCGCGTGCATCTCGCAAAGGTCGCCGCGACGTACAGCGCGACGCCGCCCGCGACGCTGTCGATGCGCGCACCGGTCGACGGCGTGCGCTCGGACTCGTTCGGGAAACGGCGACTTTTCAACGACCAGCCGCGCGCGCCGCACAGCGGCATGGACATCGCGGCGCCGGCGGGCACGCCGGTCGTCGCGCCCGCCGACGGACGCGTGATCGACACCGGCAATTATTTCTTCAACGGCAACACCGTGTGGATCGACCACGGCAGCGGGCTGTTGACGATGGTCTGCCACCTGACCTCGATTGCCGCCAAGACCGGCGACGCGGTGAAGACCGGCGAAATCGTCGGCACGGTGGGCGCCACCGGGCGCGCCACCGGCCCGCACCTTCACTGGTCGGTGAGCCTCAACCGCGCGATGGTCGATCCGGCGCTATTCATGCCGGACGCGGCGACGCGCTAGGCGGCGAGAGCAGCTGTCCCGCGCGCGGCGATGCGCGCAGCGAGGTCGAACGCGGCCTGCAGGCCCTCGACGTTCGCGATTCCCTTGCCGACGATGTCGAACGCCGTTCCGCTCGCGCACGTCGCGACCGGGACAGGCAAGCCGCCGTGCAGCGTGACGCCGCGATCGAAGCCCATCAGCTTCATCGCGATCTGGCCCTGGTCGTGGTACATCGAGACGACCGCGTCGTAGTCGCCGCGCTGGGCCGCGACGAACACGGTGTCGGACGGCATCGGGCCGCGCACGTCGATGCCGCCGCGCTTCGCCGTCTCGATCGCCGGGGCGATCACGTCGATCTCCTCGCGACCGAGCGAGCCGCCGTCGCCGGCGTGCGGATTGAGCGCCGCGACCGCGATGCGCGGCCTCGCGATGCCTGCAGCCGTCAGGTAGCGGTTGACGATGTGCACGGCGTCGACCACGCCCCCGGCGGTGATCGCGTCGGCCACCTCGCGCAGCGGGACGTGCGAGGTCACGCGCGATGTCCACAACGCGCCGGTGATGTTGAACTCGCTGGTGAAGCCGTAGACGCCGAGGCGCTCGGCCATCCACCGGAGCTCGTCCTCGTGGGTCATGCCGGCGAGCCGCAGCGCGTGCTTGTTGAGCGGCGCGAACACGATGCCCTGCACCTCGCCGCGCTTCGCCGCGTCGACGGCGGCGATCAGCGACGCGAGCGCCGCGCGCCCGCCCGCTTCGGTCGCCTGGCCCGGCGTGATCGCCGCGGCGCCGCCGAGCGGCAGCGCGTGCAGCGTCGCGCGGCCCGGCGCGGGGGCGGTCGACACGAGCGCCTTGACGCCCGCCACGCGCTCGCCGGCGGCGATCGTCGCCGGGTCGGCGTAAACGACCACGTCGGCGTGCTCGAAGATGCCGGGCCGCGAAAGCAGCTTCGCGGCGATCTCCGGACCGATGCCGTTCGGGTCGCCGGGAGAAAATGCGATGCGCGGTTTCATGAATCGTTCCGAGTCGTCGAGAGGTGGGGGCGACCGAAGGGCCGCCCCGAGGTCGCCCCGCCCCCTTGGGGGGAGGCGGCCGCAGGCCGCTTCGGGGGGATCATCACTCAGCCTTGATGTTGGCGGTCTTGATCAGCTTGCCGAAGCGCTCGAATTCCGCCTTGTTCATCGCGGCGAACTGCTCGACCGAGATGTTGCCCGGCTCGCCGCCGAGGCCCTTGAGCTTCGCCTGGACGTCGGGCAGCGCGAGCACGCGCTTCAATTCCGCCGCGAGCTTGTCGACGACCGGCTTCGGCGTGCCGCCGGTGACGAACAGGCCGTACCACGTCGTCATCTCCGCGGCCGGGTAGCCGACTTCCGCGATCGTCGGCACGTTGGGCAGCTCGGGCGAGCGCGCCGGCGAGGTGACCGCGAGCGGCTTGAAGCGGCCCGACTTGATGTGCGGCATCGCCGACGACGTCGTGTCGAACATCATCTCGACGTTGCCGCCGAGGATGTCGGCGTGCGCCTGGCTCGAGCCCTTGTACGGGATGTGGATGGTCTTCACGCCCGCGGCCATGTCGAACGCCTCGCCCGCGATGTGCTGCGTGCTGCCGACGCCGGACGACGCGTAGCGCAGCTCGCCCGGCTTGGCCTTCGCGATCGCGACGAGCTCCTTCACGTCCTTCGCCGGCACCTTGTCGCCGACGACGAGCACGTTGGGCACGACGACGATCAGCCCGACCGGCTGCAGGTCCTTCAGCGGGTCGAACGCGAGCTTGATCATGTGCGGCGCGATCGCCTGGCCCGTATTGGTCGCGACGAGCAGCGTGTGGCCGTCGGCCGGCGCCTTCGCCGTCAGGTCCGCGGCGATCGTGTTCGACGCGCCCGGTCGGTTCTCGATCACGAACGGCTGCTTGAGCGACTCGCCGAACTTCTCGCCGAGCATGCGGGCGATCACGTCGGTGCCGCCGCCGGCATTGGCGCCGACCATGATGCGCACGGGCTTGGTCGGGTAGTCCTGCGCCGCGACGGGAAGTGCGACGGCCAGCGCGGCGAGCGCCGCGGCGATAAGACGGGTCTTGCTCACTGGGGAGGTCCTCCGGGGAGTGCCGCGTCGTTTGGGGTCGGACGCGGATCAGGCCGGCATTGTCGCGCGGACACCGTGATAACGTCCAATCGCCTTTTTTGATCTTGTGATAACCTGTTGGAATGTCTCTGTCGCCCGCCCTGCTCGGGCGCCTGCGCGCCCGGCACCTCGCGCTGGTCGTCGCGATCGACACGCACCGGAGCCTGCGGCGCGCGGCCGCCGAGATCGCGCTCACACAGCCGGCCGCGACCAAGCTCCTGCACGACCTCGAGGACGCGCTCGGCGCGCCGTTGTTCGAGCGCCACGCGTGGGGCATGTCGCCGACGCCGTACGGCGAGACGCTGGTCCGTCATGCGCGCGGGATGCTCAACGACCTCGCGCAGGCGCAGGCCGACATCGCGGCGCAGCGCGCGGGCGCGCTCGGCTCGCTGCGCGTCGGTGGCGTGACCGGCTCGGTGCCGCGGTTCATCGCGCCGGCGATCGGTGCGCTCCGGGCCGCCCACCCGCGCGTGCGCGTCTACGCGCTCGTCAACACGAGCGAGGTGCTCGTCGACGCATTGAGGCGCGGCGAGCTCGACATCGCGGTGACGCCGCGCCCGCCCGACGACGAGCTAAGCGGGCTCGAGACGCACGCGCTGGCCGACGAGCCGCTGACGATCGTCGCGCGCGCCGGGCACCCGTTCGCGCGGAAGCGCTCGGTGGCGCCGGCGGCGCTGAACGCGCTCACGTGGATCGTGCCGCCCGCGGGCAGCCCGCTGCGGCGCGACTTCGACGCGATCCACGCGGCGGCCGGCGCGCGGCCGCCGACCGACCTCATCGAGACCGTGTCGATCGTCGCGACGCTCGCGCTGTTGCAGACGAGCGATGCGCTGTCGCTGTTGCCCGAGGGCCTCGCGCGTCATTACGAAGCGCCAGGCATGCTCGCGCGGCTGGCGGTGCCGCTCCCCGGCGCCGGGACGCGCTACGAGGTGATGACGCGCGCGAGCCGGACGCTCGCACCCGCGGCGCAGGCGTTCGTCGAGGCGCTGGCGCGCCTCGCGCGCCGTCAGGACGCGCGCGTCGCCTGACGCCGGGACGGCGCGAACCAATGGCGGACGTCGTCGATCGCGTCGGCGATCGTGTCGACGAGCGCGAACGCCAGCGCGGCGTTCGCCTTGGCCACGTGGCGATCGTGCGCGCTGATCGGCAGATCGTCGAGGCGTCGCATCAAATCGGCGTGAGACGACAAACGGTCGGTGGGCATCGTGGGCCTCCGTGAGGAGCGCGCCGCGCGGGTGGCGCGGCGCAAGGGCCCACTCTAGAGCGCGCTCGAGGCGCCCGTGATCGTCTTTTCGGATCGGCGCGATCGCGCGCGCCGATGACCTAGGCGTAGCTGACCGCGAGGATCTCGTAGGTGCGCACGCCGCCGGGCGCCTGCACTTCCACGCTGTCGCCTTCCTCCTTGCCGATCAACGCGCGCGCCAGCGGCGAGCTGACCGAAACCTTGTTCTCGCGGACGTCGGCCTCGTCGTCGCCGACGATCCGCCAGGTCCGGCGCGCGCCGGACTCGACGTCCTCGATCTCGACCGTCGCGCCGAAGACGACGCGACCGTCGCCGTCGACCGTCGACGGGTCGATGACCTGCGCGCCGGCGAGCTTGTGCTCGATCTCGGCGATGCGGCCCTCGATGAAGCCCTGCCGCTCCTTCGCGGCGTCGTAGTCGGCGTTCTCGGAAAGATCGCCGTGCGAGCGCGCCTCGGCGATCGCCTGGATCACCGACGGACGCTCGACCGACTTCAGGCGCTGCAGCTCGGCCTTGAGCTTCTCCGCGCCCTCGATCGTCATTGGAAAAACGCTCATGCCCGGCTCCCTTCGCCGTTCGCCAGCCGGCCGTGCAGGTCCTGGATCGAGCACGCGTCGAGCGCGCGCATCCCCTGCATGCCGATCGCCGCGGCGCGGAAGCCGGCGACCGTCGTGAACGTGGGCACCTCGCCGGACAGCGCCGCGCGGCGGATCGCCTGGCTGTCGTGGATCGAGCTGCGCTTCTCCTCGACCGTGTTGCAGACCATCGCGATCTCGTCGTTGACGATCATGTCGACGATGTGCGGCCGCCCCTCGGCGACCTTGTTGACGGCCGTCGCCGGAACGCCCGCCTCGGCGAGCGCGGCCGCCGTGCCCTTGGTCGCGACGATCTCGAAGCCCAGCGTGTGCAGCATGCGCGCGGTCTCGACCGCGCGCGCCTTGTCGGCATTCTTGACGCTCACGAAGATCTTGCCCCGGTCGGGCAGGCGCACGCCCGCCGCGAGCTGCGACTTCACGAACGCCTCGCCGAACGTCTCGCCCACGCCCATCACCTCGCCGGTCGACTTCATCTCGGGCCCGAGGATCGTGTCGACGCCGGGGAACTTGATGAACGGGAAC
>DATBSV010000037.1:0-2097 GCA_036559685.1 Casimicrobiaceae bacterium | reverse complement strand
AGGCCTACATGGCGATCGCGCGCAAGGTCGCGGTCGCCGTCGCGCAGAAGGCGCAGGACTACTCGGCGAAGCTCCCGAGCATCTCGATCCAGAACACGTGATCAAGTCCGACAAGTGGATCCGCCGCATGGCGGCGACCGGGATGATCGACCCGTTCGAGCCCAATCAGGTGCGCGAGGTGGACGGGCGACGCATCGTCAGCTACGGCACGTCGAGCTACGGCTACGACATCCGCTGCTCGGACGAATTCAAGATCTTCACGAACATCAACTCGACGATCGTCGATCCCAAGGCGTTCGACGAGAAGTCGTTCGTCGACTTCAAGGGCGACGTCTGCATCATTCCGCCCAACTCGTTCGCGCTCGCGCGCACGGTCGAGTACTTCCGCATCCCGCGCACCGTGCTCACGATCTGCCTCGGCAAGAGCACCTACGCGCGCTGCGGCATCATCGTCAACGTGACGCCGTTCGAGCCCGAGTGGGAAGGCTACGTCACGCTCGAGTTCAGCAACACGACGCCGCTGCCCGCGAAGATCTACGCCAACGAGGGCATTGCGCAGGTGATCTTCTTCGAGTCCGACGAGGTCTGCGAGACCTCGTACAAGGACCGCGGCGGCAAGTACCAGGGCCAGCAGGGCGTCACGCTTCCCAAGATCTAGCGCGCCGATGGGCAAGCGCGCGTCGATCGCCATCCTCGCGCTGTGCCAGGTGATGGCGATGGCGCTGTGGTTCTCGGCGTCCGCCGTCGTGCCGCAGCTCGTCGCGGAATACCGCCTCTCGGGGTTCATGCAGTCGGCGCTGACGAGCGGCGTGCAGCTCGGCTTCGTCGCGGGTTGCCTGATTTCCGCGTTCCTCGGCCTGGCCGACCGGCTCGAGCTGCGCCGCTTCTTCGCCGGCTCCGCGCTGCTCGGTGCCGCGGCGAACGCGCTGCTGCTCGTCATCGACCCGGCATCGGCGTGGATGCCGCTGTTGCGCTTCGCGACCGGCATGGCGATGGCGGGCGTCTACCCGGTCGGCATGAAGCTCGCCTCGACCTGGGCCGATGGCGACATGGGACTGATGGTCGGCATCCTCGTCGGCGCGCTCACGCTCGGCTCGGCGTCGCCGCACCTGTTCAACGCGGTCGGCGGCGTCGACTGGCGCGTGCCGGTCGCCGTGGCGTCGGTCGCCGCGCTCGCGTCCGCGATGCTGATCTTCGCCGCCGGCGTCGGCCCCAACCGCGCGCCCGCGCCGCGCTTCGACCCGCGCGCCGTGCTCGACGCGTGGCGCGACGTGCCGCTGCGGCTTGCCAACCTCGGCTACCTCGGCCACATGTGGGAGCTCTACGCGATGTGGGCGTGGGTCGGCGTCTTCCTGAGCGCGAGCTTCGCGCTGTCGATGCCGGCCGACGTCGCACCGACGGCCGCGAAGCTCGCGGCGTTCGCCACGATCGCGTCCGGCGCGCTCGGTGCGGTCGTCGCCGGCTTCCTCGCCGACCGGCTCGGCCGCACGACGCTCACGATCGTCGCGATGGCGATCTCGGGGAGCTGCGCGGCAGGCATCGGCGTGCTCTATGGCGGGCCGCCCGCGCTGCTCGTCGCCGTGTGCCTCGTCTGGGGCGTAACGATCGTCGCCGACTCGGCGCAGTTCTCGGCGTCGATCGCCGAGCTCGCCGACCGCGCGCGCGTCGGCACGATGCTCACACTGCAGACCGCACTCGGGTTCACCCTCACACTGGCGACGATCCACGCGATGCCGTGGCTGGTCGAGACCCTCGGGTGGCGCTACGCGTTCGTGCCGCTCGCGATCGGTCCCGCGGTCGGCGTATGGGCGATGGCACGGCTCCGCGCGCATCCGCGCTCGGTCGTCCTCGCCGGCGGCCGCCGCTGACGTCCCGCCGTGGGGGAATATTGCGTATGGCGAGAGCGCGCCACGAGGCGTAGCATCGTCGGTCCCAGGATCAAGGAGGGGACACCATGGCCTACCACCTCGAGGGACGCCTCCTCGAAGTCTGCAACTGCCGCGTGCTGTGCCCATGCTGGATCGGCGAGGACCCCGATTACGGCACCTGCAACACGATCATCGCCTGGCATTTCGACAAGGGTCAGGTGGACGGCGT
>DATBSV010000036.1:0-2234 GCA_036559685.1 Casimicrobiaceae bacterium | reverse complement strand
GTCCCGGTGCGTCATCGGACGTTCGCGGTCGCGTCGGCGCCTGCACGATCGGCGCGATCTGCGCTTCCGGCAACCCGGCGAGCTCGGCGATGCGCCGCGTGATCAGCGCGGCGAGCACCGGCGCGCCGATCTGGCTCACGTAGGGCCGCGCGGCCGCGACGAGCGCCGCGCGGCCCTCGTCGCTCGTCGGCTCGTGGCGTGCCGAGAGCTCGGCGATCAGGAATTCGGAAAGCGGCGTCGCATGCGCGAGCTCGTCCTCGAACGCGGCACGGCCTCGGCGTCGCACGAAATCGTCCGGGTCCTCGCCGTCGGGCAGGAAGAGGAAGCGCGCGTTCTTGCCGTCCTGGAGCACCGGCAGCGTGTTCTCGAGCGCGCGCCACGCGGCCTTGCGCCCGGCCGCGTCGCCGTCGAAGCAGAACACGACGTTGTCGGTGAGGCGGAACAGCTTCGTCGCGTGCGCGTTGGTGGTCGACGTGCCGAGCGTGGCAACCGCGTACTCGACCCCGTGCTGCGCGAGCGCGACGACGTCCATGTAGCCCTCGACGACGACGACGCGCTCGTGGTCGCGGATCGCGTTCCGGGCGAGCCACAGCCCGTAGAGCTCGCGCCCCTTGCTGAACAGCGGCGTCTCGGGCGAGTTGAGGTACTTCGGCTCGCCCTTGTCGAGCACGCGGCCGCCGAAGCCGACGATGCGGCCGCGGCTGTCGTGGATCGGGAACATGATGCGGTCGCGGAAGCGGTCGTAGCGCTTGCCGCCGTCGCCCTTGACGACGAGGCCCGCGGTCTCGAGGCCCGCGTCCTGGTAGTCGGGAAACGCGCGCTCGAGCGAAGTCCACTCGTCGGGCGCGTAGCCGACGGCGAAGTGCGCGGCGATCGCCCCGGTGAGCCCGCGCGACTTCAAGTACTCGATCGCGCGCGGTGTCGCCTTGAGCTGCGCGCGGAAAAATGTCGCTGCGCTCGTCAATCGATCGGTCAGGTCGTCGAGCGCCTGGCGCTCCTCGCGCTCGCCCGGACGCTCGACGCGCGGGACCTCGAGGCCGGCGTCGCGCGCGAGCTCCTCGACCGCGTCGGGAAACGACTTGCCCGCGTGCTCCATCAGGAAGCCGATCGCGGTGCCGTGCGCGCCGCAGCCGAAGCAGTGATAGAACTGCTTGGTCGGCGAGACCGTGAAGCTCGGCGTCTTCTCGGCGTGGAACGGGCAGCAGGCCTGGTAGTTCGCGCCGGCCTTCTTGAGCGGGACGTAGCGGTCGACGACGTCGACGATGTCGACCCGTGCGAGCAGCGTCTGGATGAAATCGTTCGGGATCATCGGCGCGCCAGACGTCGCGCGCGGCCGGCTTGGGACCGGCCGCGCGGACGCATCACACGGCAGGGAACGATTTCATTATAGGCGGGGGGTTTCGTTTCGCCAGTCCCGCAAGGAGCGCGCCAAGCGGCGAGCCGTTCGTCGGGGCCGGGCGTCAAGCGAGCCTGGACTTGACCTTCGCAGACACGGCGCCGATGTCGGCCCGACCCGCGAGCCTGGGCTTCACGATCGCCATCACCTTGCCGATGCCCGCGGGTCCCGCCGCGCCGGTCGCGTCGATCGCCTCGGCGATCATCGCGTCGATCTCGGTCTCGCTCGCCTGCGCGGGCAGGTAGCCCTGCAGCACGACGATCTCGGCGCGCTCGATGGCCGCGAGGTCCTCGCGCTTGCCGGCCTCGAACTGCGCGACCGAGTCCTTGCGCTGCTTGATCATCTTGTCGATGACCGAGAGCACGTCCGCGTCGGCCATTTCCTTCCGCTCGTCGACTTCGCGCTGCTTGATCGCAGCGAGGAGCAGGCGGATGGTCGACAGGCGCGCGGCGTCCTTCGCGCGCATGGCGTCCTTCATGTCGTCCTGGATGCGGGTCTTGAGGGTCATCGTCGGGGCCTTCCGAAATGCAAAAGGGGCGAATCGCTTCGCCCCTTTCAGGTGGATCCGGTTCGCGGCCGATCAATACATCTTGGGCGGCAGCTGCTGGCTGCGGATGCGCTTGTAGTGGCGCTTCACCGCGGCGGCCTTCTTGCGCTTGCGTTCCGAGGTCGGCTTCTCGTAGAACTCGCGGGCACGGAGCTCGGTCAGGAGGCCGGTCTTCTCGATCGTGCGCTTGAAACGGCGGAGCGCGGCCTCGAACGGCTCGTTCTCGCGGACTCGGACGCTGGGCATAGAGGGCTTGGACCTTTACTTTCTGGCTTTCGGATCAGTGACTTG
>DATBSV010000035.1:0-7556 GCA_036559685.1 Casimicrobiaceae bacterium | reverse complement strand
GCGCGCCGGATCGCGGGAACGGCGCCCATGTCAGTGGACCGTCGGGCCCGGCTCGGGCATGCGCGCCGGCGTCGGCGCCTCGTCGAAGGGCTCGAGGTCGATGGCCTCGTCGCGGTCCTCCCAGTCGTAGCGGACCTTCGGCGGGACGTCACGGTGGCGCAGCACGAACGCGAGCGCGAGGCCGATCAGCGCCGCGGCGAGGTGCGTCTCCCACGAGTGGCCGCGCTGGATCGGCAGCACGCCCCACACCGAGGCGCCGTACAGGAACGCGACGACCATCGAGGCCGCGAGCGCGCGCCGGTCGCGCCGGATCAGCCCGGCGACGAATACGTAAGCGCAAAGCCCATAGACCAGCCCGCTAGCGCCGAGGTGCGTGCCGCCGCGCGCGAGCAGCCAGACTGCGAGGCCGGGCCCGAGCCACACCGCCGGCAGCACGATCGGGGTGGCTCGCGGGTACAGGTGCAGCATGGCGGTGCCGAGGATCACGACCGGCAGGGTGTTTGCGATCAGGTGCTCGAAGCTCCCGTGCATCAGCGGCGCGAACAGCACGCCGGCCAGCCCGGCAAGCGTGCGCGGCGTCACGCCGAACGGCGCCGCGTCGAGGTCGAGCGCGAAGTTCAGGATCTGGATCGCCCACAGCAACGCCCCGAACGCGAGCGAGAGCTTGAGCGCCAGCCGGAACCCGTCGCGCACGCGCGGGGAACCGGTGTAGTCGGGATGGGGGGTGTCGAAGTGCACGGGGACGCGGGACGGCGCCGGCGCACGCGCCCGGCAGGTTTCCAGCATAGTCGGTCCGCCGCGCGCCGTTTCAACCCGGCCGGCGCCCGGCCCGACCGGCGGCGGCCGTGCCGGGAACGCCGCGGCGATCCCGTGCATCGAATGCCGTGAGACCCCCGAATACGACCATGCGCCCCGCCGCCGCCCCGACTCCCGCCGCCGACCTGCCGGATGACGCCCTCGCGGCGCGCATCGCCGCGGGGGATCGCGACGCGTTCGTCGTGCTGATGCGCCGTTACAACCGCACCGTCTATCGCGCCGCGCGCAGCATCCTGCGCGACGACGCCGATGCCGAGGACGCGGCGCAGGAGGCGTGGCTCGGTGCCTATGCGGCGATCGGCGGCTTCCGCGGCGACGCGAAGCTGTCCACGTGGCTCACGCGCATCGCCGTGAACGCGGCGCTGCAGCGGCTGCGCAAGCGCCGGCGCGGCGCCGAGATCTTCACCCTGGACGGCGACCTCGATATGGATGCTGGCGACGATGGCGGCACGCGCGATGCGATCGAGCCCGATCGTCCGGACCTCGCGGCGGCGCGCGCGGAAACGCGGCGTCTGCTCGAGAGCGCCATCGACGAGCTGCCCGAGGCGTTCCGCGTCGTCTTCGTATTGCGCGCCGTCGAGGAAATGACGGTGGAGGAGACCGCGACCGCGCTCGGGATGCCCGAAGCGACGGTGCGGACGCGTTTCTTTCGCGCGCGGAGCCGTTTGCGCGAATCGCTCGCGCGCCAGATGGACCTCGCGGTCGAGCACGCCTTCGGATTCGCCGGGGCGCGCTGTGATCGCATCGTCGCGCATGTGCTCGCGCGTCTCGACGGCCCACCGGTCGCCGCGGACGACGCGACATCCGCCGACCCAACCCGGGAGAAATGACATGTCGTTCCTGATGCTGGCCCGTCAACCTGACGCGGCCCTGGCCCGTCGCGCCTTCCTCGGACGCTCCGGCGTGATGCTTTCCGGCGCCGCCGTCGCATTGCTCGCCGGACGCGACGCGCTCGCGAAGGGCGAGCTGTCGACCGCCTCGGACGTAGGCGTTCTCAACACCGCGCTCGGCGCGGAGCTCGAGGCGATCGCCGCCTACCAGCTGGGCGCCGAGAGCGGGCTCCTGCAAAAGCCGGTGCTCGACCTCGCCGTGACCTTCCAGGGACACCACAAGGCGCACGCGGACCTGCTCGCCGCGACGGTGCGCAAGCTCGGCGGCACGCCGGTCGCGGCGAAGGCGAAGTACACGTTCCCGACCGAGTCGCTCAAGTCCCAGGCCGACGTGCTGCGCTTCGCCGCGATGCTGGAAAAGGGTGCCGTGAGCGCCTACCTCGGCGCCGTTCCCGTCTTCGGCAACCGCGACCTCGCGAAAGCCGCGGCGAGCATCCTCGGCGACGAGGCGATGCACTGGGCGATCCTGCGCAACGCGCTCGGCGAACCGCCGGTCCCGGTCGCGTTCATGTCGTGACGCCTCGCGCGATCGCGCGCGCGCTCGGCCTTGCGATGTGCGCCGCGACGGCGGCGGCGGCGCCCGTGCCCGGGAATCCTGCCGCGGGCGCCGTCGTCTACGAACGCTGCGCGGCCTGCCATGCGCTCGCCTACGACCGCACCGGGCCGCGACATTGCGGGCTCGTCGGGCGGCGCGCCGGCAGCATGGCGGGTTTCGCGTACTCGGAGGCGATGCGGCGTTCGGGCATCGTGTGGACCCGCGAGACCCTCGACCGCTTCCTCGCTGATCCGCTGCGCGCGGTGCCGGGAACGTCGATGGGCTACGCCGGCGTCGCCGACGCGAAGGAACGCGCCGACCTGATCGCGTACCTCACCCAGGCGGGCCGCTCGCCTGCCTGCGCGCGCTAGCCGGGGCCGGCCGGCAGGCGCCGCCACACGAGGCAGCGGTTGTTCGCCGGCATCGCGTGGCTCTCGAAGGACGCGAATCCGGCGCCGCGCGCGAGCGCGTCGACCGCTTCCGCGTCGCGCAGCCCCTGACGCGGGTCCCGGGCGCGAAGCGACGCGTCGAACGCGGCGTTGCTATCGCTGGTGAACGTGCCGCCGAGGTTGAACGGCCCGTAGATCGCCAGCGTCGCGTCGTCGTCGAGGACGCCGGGCAGCGCGGCGAACAGGCGCTCGACCTCCGGCCAGCCCATGATGTGCAGCGTATTCGCGCTGAAGACGGCGTCGTAGCGCCCGCGCGGCCAGCGACCGTTGACGTCGAGCGCGATCGGCGGCGGCGTGTTGGGCAGCGCCGCCTCGTCGAGCCACATCCGGATCCCGGCCAGGTGCTCTTCGCGATCCGTGCATTGCCAGGTCAGGCGGGGCAGCGCTGCGGCGAAATGGACCGCGTGCTGGCCGGTGCCGCTGCCGATCTCCAGCACGCGCGACCGGCCGGCGAAGCACTCGCGCAGCACCGCGAGGATCGGGTCGCGGTTGCGATCGCAGGCGGGAGCGTGGGGTTTGTCCATGGTCGCGGCCCTTGCGGGCAGCCTTGCGAGGGGCGTCCCGTGTTTTATCATGGCAGCGCGCGTGTCCTACGAAAGCGGTCTCATGGCGAAGCTCAACGTCAATGGCAAGGTCCACGAGGTCGACGCGGAGCCGGACACGCCGCTGTTGTGGGTGATCCGGGAGCAGCTCGGGCTCACCGGCACCAAGTACGGCTGCGGCGTCGCGCAATGCGGCGCGTGCACCGTGCACGTCGACGGCGTCGCGACGCGCAGTTGCTCGCGCCCGCTGTCGAGCGTCGACGCGAGCGCGAAGATCGTCACGATCGAAGCCCTGTCGCCGACCGGCGCGCACCCGGTCCAGCAGGCATGGCGCGCGCTGGACGTGCCGCAATGCGGCTACTGCCAGTCCGGCATGATCATGGCGGCCGCTTCGCTCCTCGCGCGGACGCCGAACCCGAGCGACGCGGACATCGAGAGCGCGATGACCAACATCTGTCGCTGCGGCACGTACAACCGCGTGCGCGCGGCGATCAAGGCGGCCGCGCGCGGCGACGTCAAGGCCGCGGGCCTGAACATCGTCCACGCCGACGGGAGCACGACATGACCGCGACGGCGATCCCCCCGAAGCGCGCGATGCGCGCCTCCCCCCAGGGGGCGGAGCGCCCTCGGGGCGGCCCAGCGGACGCTCGGCGTCGCCGCTTTCTCGCCGCGTCGGCGGTCACGTCCGGCAGCCTCGTCGTCGGCTTCCACCTGCCGTTCGCGGGACGTGCCGAGGCGCAGAGTGCTCCCGCCGCGGCCTCCGCAACGCCCGAGATCAACGCATGGGTCGTCGTGCAGCCCGACGACACGGTCGTCATCCGCATCGCGCGCTCGGAGATGGGGCAGGGCACGCTCACCGGCCTCGCGCAGCTCGTCGCCGAGGAGCTCGAGTGCGACTGGTCGAAGGTGCGCACCGAGTGGCCGACGCCGGGGCAGAACCTCGCGCGGAACCGCGTGTGGGGCAACTTCTCGACCGGCGGCAGCCGCGGCATCCGCGACTCGCACGAGTACGTGCGCAAGGGCGGCGCGGCGGCGCGCATGATGCTCGTGCAGGCCGCGGCCGACGGGTGGGGCGTCCCGGTCGCCGAGTGCGTCGCCTCCAACAGCGTCGTCACGCACAGGCCGAGCGGCCGCACCGCGCGCTACGGCGCGCTCGCGCTCGCGGCGGCAAAGGTCGCGCCGCCGTCCAACGTCACGCTCAAGGATCCCAAGGACTGGAAGGTCGCGGGCAAGCGCGTCGCGCGACTCGACACCGCCGAGAAGACCACCGGCGCGCTCGTCTACGGGATCGACGTCAAGGTGCCCGGCATGCTCTGCGCCGCGATCAAGGATTGTCCGGTGATGGGCGGCAAGGTCAGGAGCGTCGACGAATCGGTCGCGTTGAAGCGGCCGGGCGTGAAGAAGGTCGTGCGCGTCGGCGAATCGGCCGTCGCGGTCGTCGCGGACACGTGGTGGCGCGCCAAGACCGCCCTCGACGCGTTGCCGATCGACTGGGACTATGGCCCGAACGCGGGCGCGTCGTCGGTGAAATTCGCCGCGGAATGCCGCGAGGCGCTCGAGATCAAGGACGCGCCGGTCCACATCCAGGTCGGCGATGCGCGCGCCGCGATTGCCGCGTCGCCGCGCAAGGTCGAGGCCGTGTACGCGTACCCGCACCAGGCGCACGCGACGATGGAGCCGATGAACGCGACGGCGCGCTACACGCCGGAGCGCTGCGAGGTGTGGACGCCGACGCAGAACGGTGAGGCCGCGCTCGCCGCCGCGTCCGAAACCTCGGGCGTGCCGCTCGCGCAATGCGAGGTCTACAAGACGCTGCTGGGCGGCGGCTTCGGCCGGCGCGGCGCGGGCCAGGACTGGGTGCGCCAGGCGGTGGCGATCGCGAAGGAGCTGCCGGGCACGCCGGTGAAGCTCATCTGGTCGCGCGAGGAGGACATCCAGCACGACAAGTTCCACCCGTCGACGCAGTGCAAGCTCGTCGCGGGCCTCGACGCGCAGGGCAACGTCACCGGCGTGCACATGCGGCTGGTCGGGCAGTCGATCATCGCGGGCGTCAACCCGCAGAACATCCGCGACGGCAAGGATCCGCAGATGTTCCAGGGCGTCAACGCGCAGGGGCCGGAAGGCCAGCTCGGCTACACGTTCGCGACGCTGCTCGTCGACCAGCAGATGCGCGACCCACGCGTGCCACCCGGATTCTGGCGCGGCGTCAACACCAACCACAACGCGATCTACGTCGAGTGCTTCGTCGACGAGATGGCCCACGCGGCCGGCATGGATCCGCTCGCGTTCCGGCGCAAGTACATGGCGGATCATCCGAAGCACCTCGCTGTGCTGAATGCGGTCGCGGACCGCGTCGGCTGGGGCACGGCGCCGCCCGCGGGCATTCATCGCGGCCTCGCGCAGTTCATGGGCTACGGCAGCTACGTCGCCGCATGCGCCGAGGTGTCGGTCTCGAAGCAGGGCGTGCTGAAGGTCCACCGGATCGTCGCGGCGACCGACTGCGGCCACGCCGTGAACCCGCAGCAGATCGAGGCGCAGGTCGAAGGCTCGTTCGCGTACGGCCTCTCGGCGGCGCTCCACGGCGAATGCACGGTCAAGGACGGGCGGATCGAGCAGTCGAACTTCCACGACTACCGGATACTCAGGATGGACGAGATGCCGCGCGTCGAGTCGATCGTGATGCCTTCGGGCGGCTTCTGGGGCGGCGTGGGCGAGCCGACGATCGCGGTCGCGGCGCCCGCCGTGCTGAACGCGATCTTCGCGGCGACCGGCAAGCGGATCCGCACGCTGCCGGTCAAGAACCACGATCTCGCGAGCGCGTGATCGCGGGCCTCGTCGCGATCGCCGCGATGATCGCATCGCCTGCCGTCGCGCAGTCGCCCGCGGTCGCGCCCTACGTGGTTGCGGGCGACGCGATCGCGGCGCCGCTGACCCGCGCGCCGGGCGACGCGGCGCGCGGCCGCGCGATCGTCGCGGACCGGCAGGCCGGCACGTGCCTGCTGTGCCATCGCGGCCCGATTCCCGAGGAGCGCTTCCAGGGAACGATCGGGCCGGACCTCGCGGGCGTGGGCTCGCGACTGAACGCCGGACAGCTGCGGCTGCGCATCGTCGACATGCGTCGCATCAATCCCGCGAGCACGATGCCGGCCTACCACCGCGTCGAGCGCCTCGAGCGCGTCGCGCCCGCGTGGAAGGACAAGCCGATCCTCGACGCGCAGCAGGTCGAAGACGTCGTCGCATACCTGGGAACGCTACGCTCGTGAGCCCGGTCGAACGGCGATGAGGGCGACACGACGCCGCTTCCTCGCCGCCGGCGCGGGCCTGGGCGCCGCACTGGTCGTGCGGCCCGCAGCCGCCTCGCCCGAAGATCTCGCGGCGGCCATCGCCGCATACACGGGCGGCGCGAAAGTCGCGCCCGGACGCGTGACGCTCGAGATCGCGAAGCTCGTCGACAACGGCAACGCCGTTCCGGTGACGGTCAGCGTGCAAAGCCCGATGACGGGTGCCGACCACGTCAAGGCGATCGCGATCTTCAACGAGCGCAATCCCGAGCGGGACGTCGCGCGCTTCGCGCTTGGGCCGCGCTCGGGCCGCGCGAAGGTCGAGACGCGCATCCGGCTCGCGACGTCGCAGAAGGTGACGGCGGTCGCGACGATGAGCGACGGCAGCTTCTGGTCCGACACGATCGACGTCGTCGTCGTGCTCGCCGCCTGCCTCGAAGGCGACATCTGATGGCGCGCGCGATCGTCACCGTGGCGCCGACCGCGAAGCGCGGCGACGTGATCGAGATCCGCACGCTGATCGGTCACCCGATGGAGACCGGCTTCCGCGTCACCGGCGAAGGCGCGCGCATCCCGCGCGACCTGATCCGCAAGCTCACGTGCCGTTACAACGGCGACGTCGTGTTCGCCGCGGAGCTCTTTCCGGCGACGTCCGCGAACCCGTTCGTCGCGTTCCACACGGTCGCGACCGAGAGCGGCACGCTGTCGCTCACCTGGGAAGGCGACAACGGCTTCGCCCAGACCGAGACTGTCGCGATACGCGTGACATGAGCGCGCTGATCGTCGCGCTCGCGTTTGCGTTCGCGGGCAGCGTGCACGCGCAGGGCGACGCTCGCCGCTCCGGCTTCGACTTCATGTCGCCGGCCACGCAGGCGATGCAGCGCGACGACACGTCGAATCCCGCGATGCTGTGGGTCGGCGACGGCGAAGCGCTGTGGCGTGCACCGGCGGGGCGCGCAGGCAAGTCGTGCGCCGATTGCCACGGGGACGCGAAGGCGAGCATGCGCGGCGTCGCGGCGCGCTACCCGGCCTACGACGAGACG
>DATBSV010000034.1:0-3287 GCA_036559685.1 Casimicrobiaceae bacterium | reverse complement strand
CGGCTTGCCCGGCCTCGAGATGCTAGCGCACGGCTCGAGCGCGCCCGAGGTCATCGCAACCTTGACCACCGCCGACAGCGGCCGCGACCACCGCCAGGTCCACGCGATCGACGCGCATGGCAGGACCGCTGCGCACACCGGCAGCGCGTGCATCGGCTGGTGCGGCCACCTCGCCGGCGCCGGCTACTCGATCGCCGGCAACATGCTCGCAGGCCCCGCTGTCCTCGATGACTCCGCCGCCGCGTACGAGCGGACCGCCGACCTGCCCTTCGCCGAGCGCCTGCTCGCGGCGCTCGACGCCGGCGACGCGGCCGGGGGCGACAAGCGCGGCAAGCAGGCCGCGGCGCTCCTGATCGTCACCACCGAGGACTACCCGTTCCTGACGTTGCGCGTCGACGACCACGAAGAGCCGTTCGTCGAATTGCGCCGCCTCTACGACAAGAGCCTCGAGCGCTTCCAGCCGTTCACCGCCTGCCTCCCGCGCAAGTCCTCGCCCGCCGGCACGACCGACCGGGCGCTCATCGAGCGCGAGGTCGAGCGGTTCCACGCCGAGCGCATGCGACGCGGCGCCGCGCCGCGATGACCCAACCGCTGCTGGACGTGCGCGACCTGCGCACGACGTTCACGTCGGACGGCGTCTCGTTCGCAGCGGTCGACGGCGTCAGCTTCACGATCGACGCCGGCCGCACGCTCGGCCTGGTCGGCGAGTCGGGCTGCGGCAAGAGCGTCACCGCGCTGTCGATCATGGGTCTCGTACCGCAGCCGCCCGGCCGCATCGACGGCGGCTCGATCCGCTTCGAGGGCATCGACCTGTTGAAGCAACCCCCGGCCACGATGCGCGAGCTGCGCGGCAACCGGATCTCGATGATCTTCCAGGAGCCGATGACGTCGCTCAACCCGGCGTTCACGGTCGGCGACCAGATCGCCGAGGTGATCGTGCGCCATCGCAACGTCAGCCAGGGGCACGCGAACACCCGGGCGCTCGAGATGATGCGGCGCGTGCGCATCCCGTCGCCCGAGACGCGCTTCCACGACTATCCGCACCGCCTCTCCGGCGGCATGCGCCAGCGCGTGATGATCGCGATGGCGCTCGCGTGCGACCCGGCGCTGCTGATCGCCGACGAGCCGACCACCGCGCTCGACGTCACGATCCAGGCGCAGATCCTCGACCTGATGCGCATCCTGCGCGAGGAGACCGGCGCCGCGATCATCCTGATCACGCACGACCTCGGCGTCATCGCGGAGGTCGCCGACGACGTCGCGGTCATGTACGCGGGCCGCATCGTCGAGCGCGCCCCCGTCGGCGCGCTGTTCGCCGAGCCCCAGCATCCGTACACGATCGGGCTCCTCGGCTCGATCCCGCAGCTCCACCTCGAGCAGGATCGACTCGCCGCGATCGAAGGCCAGGTGCCGACGCCGTCGCGCCCGGTGAGCGGCTGCCGCTTCCATCCGCGCTGCCCGTTCGTGATCGACCGCTGCCGCGTCGAGGATCCGCCGCTGATGACGATCACCCCGGGCCACGAGGCGGCCTGCTGGCGCGCCCCGCTCCCGCTGCCCGCGTGAGCCCGACGGGCCGCCCCGAGGGCGAACGGGCCCCGCAGCGCGCAGCGCGGAGGGAAATCCTTTGACCCACAAGCTTCTCGAAGTCACCAACCTGGTCAAGCACTTCCCGGTGCGCAAGGGCCTGTTCGGCCGCGCCGCCGGCGCGGTGCGCGCGGTCGACGGCGTGAGCTTCGACCTTAGGGTCGGCGAGACCCTCGCCCTGGTCGGCGAATCCGGCTGCGGCAAGTCGACGACCGGCCGGCTGGTGCTGCGGCTCATCGAGCCGACGATGGGCATCGTTCGCTTCGACGGCGTCGACGTGTTCGGCTACTCGGAAGCCGACATGCGCGAGCAGCGCCGGTCGATGCAGATCATCTTCCAGGACCCGTTCGCGTCGCTCAACCCGCGCATGACCGTCGGCCAGACGCTCGAGGAGCCGCTGGCGCTGCACGGCCTCGCCGACGGGCGGCGGGAGAAGCGCGTGCGCGAGCTCCTGAACCTGGTCGGCCTGCCCGCCGAATACGCCCGACGCTACCCGCACGAGTTCTCGGGCGGCCAGCGCCAGCGCATCGGCATCGCGCGCGCGCTCGCGGTCGAGCCGCGGATGATCGTCTGCGACGAGCCGGTCTCCGCGCTCGACGTGTCGATTCAGGCGCAGGTCATCAACCTGCTCGTCGACCTGCAGCGCCGTTTCGGCCTCGCGTACATCTTCATCGCGCACGACCTCGCCGTCGTCAAGTTCATCGCGACGCGCATCGCGGTGATGTACCTCGGCAAGATCGTCGAGCAGGCCGACAAGCGCGCGCTGTTCCGCGAGCCGCGCCACCCGTACACGCAGGCGCTGCTGTCGTCGATCCCGGTACCTCAGCCGACGCTCGAGCGCCGCCCGATGCTCCTCGCCGGCGACGTCCCGAGCTCGAGCGACCCGCCGTCCGGCTGCCGCTTCCGCACGCGCTGCCCCTACGCGCGTCAGAAATGCACCGACGAGGAGCCGCCGCTCGAGGCCGGCACGGACGGCCATGCCGTCGCGTGCCATTTCTGGCGCGAGATCGCGCCCCCGGCGATCCTGCCCGGCACCGCCGCGATCCCGCCCAACCCGCGCCTCGAGGCGCTGCAGGCCGCGTTTCGCGCGCGCTGAACGCGGTGTAATCTCGACCCTTTCGCCCCACCGGAGCGCTCCGATGAAACCGACCGCTTTCCGCGCCCTCGCCCTCGCCGCCGCGGTTGCCACCCTGGCCGCCGTCCCCGTCTCCGCGCAGACGCTGCGCTTCGGCCTCGCCGAGGACCCGGACGTCCTCGATCCCACGCTCGCGCGCACGTTCGTCGGGCGCATCGTGTTCGCGTCGCTGTGCGACAAGCTCGTCGACATCGACGAGAAGCTCACGATCGTGCCGCAGCTCGCCGAGAGCTGGAGCTGGTCGCCCGACGGCAAGGCGCTGACGATGAAGGTGCGCAACGGCGTGACCTTCCACGACGGCGAGAAGCTTGACGCCGCGGCGGTCAAGTTCAACATCGAGCGCCACAAGACGATGCAGGGCAGCAACCGCCGCGGCGAGCTGTCGTTGGTGTCGACCGTCGACGTCGTCGACCCGATGACGGTGCGCCTGAACCTGTCGCAGCCGTTCTCGCCGCTGCTCGCGCAGCTCGCCGACCGCGCCGGCATGATGGTGTCGCCCAAGGCCGCGCAGGCCGCCGGCGACAAGTTCGGCGCGAACCCGGTGTGCTCGGGCCCGTTCAAGTTCGTC
>DATBSV010000033.1:0-3612 GCA_036559685.1 Casimicrobiaceae bacterium | reverse complement strand
GGCGCTCCCACGGTCGACGCGCGGGCCGGCCTCGAGGATCGTGACCTTGACGCCTGCCGCCGCGAGCCGCGTCGCGACGAGCGCGCCCGCGATCCCGGCGCCGACGATGACGACGTCGGCGTCCATCAGCTCGGCGGATCGGCCCAGTAGCCGGTCGGCCCGCCGCACACGCCCATCGGCTTCGTGTACGTCATCGCACCCCACATCAGCGCGTTCAGGTAGAGCACGGCCTGCTGGCCGCCCGCGACGTTCGCGACGCCCGAGTACCACGTCGACACGATCTCGTTCGCCAGCGCGTCGAGCCTCTGCGTCTTCAACGCCGCGTCGAGCTCATCGGGCGGCGTCGACGCGACCAGTGTCGCGAGCGCCTTCCACGAAGCGCGGCGCGCGGGCGTGTCGAAGACGCGCATCACGCGCGCGGCCGCCAGCGGATCGTCGACCGGCACGCCGTTCAGCGCCGCGGACAGCACCGAGAACGACGCGAGGTCGGCGGCCGAAGGCTCGGCCGGCGCGACGGCCTTGCCCGCGACTTGCGCGTGCGCGGACGCGCTCCACGCCGCGAGCGCGGCGAGGGTTTGCAGCAGTGCGCGACGGTCGGGTTCCATTGGGCTTCCGATGCTGCCCCAAGGGGGTGGGCGTTGCAACCAGGACGTCGGAAAGACGGGCGTATCATCGTCGCTCCGCGGGCGCATCGAAGGCCGCGGTCAACCCTGGGAGGAGCCATGGCGAAGAAAGGCGGAAACGACGGCGTCTACCGCGTCATCGACGTGATCGGCACGAGCCCCACGTCGTGGGAGGACGCGGCCAAGCGCGCCGTAGCGGTGGCGAGCAAGTCGCTGCGCGACCTGCGCATCGCGGAAGTCACGAAGCTCGACCTCAAGATCGAGGGCGGCAAGGTCGCCTACCGCGCGCGCCTGCAGCTGTCGTTCAAGTACGAAGGCTGACCCCGGCGTGGTCGCGCGCCGGCGCGTGCTGATGTCCGTGGCCGCGCTGGCGTGCGCGCCGCGCGGCATCGCGGCCCAGGCGCCACCGCGCCTGCTGCGCGTCGCGATCCTGAGCGAGTCGACCGAGACCGCTCGCCGCAACCTGTGGGCGCTGTTCCGCGAGCGCCTCGCGCAGCTCGGCTACGTCGAAGGGCGCACGCTCGCGCTCGACTGGCGGCACGCCGACGACATGCCCGATTATTTGCCGAAGCTCGCCGCGGAGCTCGTCGCGAAGAAGCCCGACGTGATCGTCGCGGTGTCGACGCCGGCCGCGGTCGCCGCGAAGCAGGCAACGTCGACGATCCCGATCGTTTTCGTCGGGCCCGCGGACCCGGTCGGGTCCGGGCTCGTGCCCAACCTCGCGCGCCCGGGCGGCAACGTCACCGGCTTCTCGCCGATGCAGGCCGAGATCGGCGCCAAGTGGATCGAACTCCTGCGCGCGATCGACCCGAAGCTGCAGCGCGCCGCCTACCTGACCGACACCGGCAATGGAGGCGAGATGCGCGTGTTCGCGAGCCTGCGCGAGCGCGCCGCGGCACTCGGCGCGACCGTGACGGTCTACGACGCCGTGCAGCCTGGCGCGCTCGACCGCGCGTTCGAGGCGATCGTCCGCGACCGCAACCAGGGCCTCGCGGTCGGGCTCACCGCCGCGATGCTCGCGCACAGCGATCGCATCGTGAAGTTCGCCGGCGAGCGCAAGCTGCCCGCGGTCTACGCGCGGCGCGACTATCCCGACGCCGGCGGCCTCATGTCGTACGGCGCCGACTCGGCGCCGCTCTATGCGAAGACGGCCGACTACGTCCACCGCATCGCGACCGGCACGAAGCCCGGCGACCTTCCGGTCGAGCGGCCGATGGCCGTCAGGATGGTCGTCAACCGTCGCGCCGCGAAGGCGCAGGGCATCACGCTGCCGCCGACGATCCTCGTCGCGGCCGACGAGACGATCGGCGAGTAGGGTCTACTTCGGGACCGTGACGCCGTCGATGCCGTGGCGCTCGATGGCGCGCCGCACGAACCCGCTCGCCTTCATGTCCTCGACGAACGCGGCGACATACCGCGCGCCCGCCTCGCGCGCCTTCGGCGTCCCCATCGCCTGGCGGATCACCATGAAGCGCCCGTCGAGCACGCGCACGCCGGGAACGCGTTTCGCGTCCGCCTCGATCTGCTGGCGCACGCCCGCGGCGACGTCGAGCTTGTCGGCCACCATGACGTCGACGACGACCGGCGAGGTCGGCGCGCGCACGATCGTCGCGGCCTTGAGCTCCCGGGTCAGGTACAGGTCGTAGGCGCTGCCGCGCCCGACGACGACGCGCGTGCCGGCGCGGTCGACGTCCGCATTCGCGCGGATCGGCGAGCCCGCGGGCACCAGGTATGCGCCCTCGATCTCGACGTAGGCCGGCGAAAACGCGATGTCGACGGCGCGCGCCGGATCGTCCGCGAGGAACGCGATGTCCCACGCGCCGCTCTTGAGCGCGTCGAACACGCGGCCCGCCGCATCGTAGGTGACGAGCTCGACCGGGACGTTCAGTCGCCGTCCGAGCTCGCGTGCGAGATCCACCGAGACGCCCATCGGCGAACCAGTGAAGTCCTTGGTCGCGAGCACCGGATTGCCATAGTTGATCGCCGCGCGCAGCTTGCCGGTCGGCGCGAGATCCGCGACGGCGGGCGGCGTCGGCGCGTTCGCGCACGCGGACAGCAACAGCAACGTCGAAAGCATGAGCATCGGCCTCATTCAGTCGCCCCACTTGTCGAGATAGACACGATACGCCGCCTCCCACGCTTCGCCGGCCCAGTTCTCGCCCGAGCTGGCGTGCGTGAGCGCGATCGGCCAGGTGCCGAGTCGCAGCCCGGCCTGCTCGCACGCACGGCAGAAATCGGTGTCGTAGAAATGGAACGGGAAGCGGGCGTCGAAGCGCACGCCAGCGTCCCTGAGCGTCGCCGCGCGCGCGGCGAGGAACACGCCGTCGAGCAGCCGCACTTCCGCGGGCGCATCGCCATAGCGGCTCGGCACCGGTGCGCCGGGGGCGCCGTGCTGGATGCCTCCGGACAGCGTCGGTTGGTCGGCCCGCGGCCGGTCGCCGTCGAACACCCACGACGCCTGCCGTGGCGCGCGCACCCGGTTGCCCGCGACGCCGACGACGTCGTACGCGTCGAGCGCGTCGCGCAGACGCTGCGCGACGTGCCAGTCGTCGACCCAGACGTCGTCGTGCACGAAGACGAGCACGTCGTCGGGCTTCGCCATGTCGATCGCGCGATTGTAGACGTCCGCCAGCGGCCGCTGGTTCTCGTACGCCGCCGCGAGCACGAACGGCGAGTACGCCTCCGCGCGCTTGAGCGAGCGCGCCAGCGGCGCGTCACGGTGGAACGCCGCCTCGGCGAGACGCGTTGCGGCCACGAACCAGAGTTTCATTCCTGCGCGTGCAGCGCGCGCCAGACGCGCTCGCCGGTGAGCGGCATTTGCAACGCATCGACGCGCGCGCCTGCGCCCGCGCGCACGAGCGCGTCGACGACCGCGTTCACGACCGTCGGCGTCGCGCCGATCGTGCCGAGCTCGCCCACGCCTTTCACGCCCAGCAGGTTGTTGCGGCACGGCGTCGACTCGTCCATCGACATCGCGAAGTGCTTGACC
>DATBSV010000032.1:0-10355 GCA_036559685.1 Casimicrobiaceae bacterium | reverse complement strand
AGCGCCTTCGCGAACGCGACGATCGCGAGCTGCGTGTCGCGCGCCGCGGCGATGCGCAGCGTCTCGGCCTGCAGCAGCTGGCGCTGCGCGTCGAGCACCTCGAGGAACGACGTGCGGCCGGCGTCGTAGCGCAGCTTGGCGACGTCGAGCACGGCGTTCAGCTGCTCGCGGCGGGCCGATTCGGCGGCGAGGATCTCGCGCGCCGTGCGGTGGACGACGAGCGAGTCGTGCACCTCGCGGAACGCGACCTGCACGGTCTGGCGGTAGAGCACCTCGGCCTCCAGGCGGCGAGCCTGCGACGCCTGCACGTTCGCCTCGATGCCCTTGAGGCCGAGCAGCGGCTGCAGCAGCGCGGCGCCGAAGCGCCATATCGTGGCGGGACCGGTGAACAGGTCGGCGAGCGCTGCCGACTCGGAGCCGAACGATCCGGTGAGCGAGATCGACGGGTAGTACGCGGCGCGCGCCTGCTGGATGCGAAGCTCGGACGCGGCGAGCAGCGCCTCGGCGCGGCGCACGTCGGGGCGCCGCTCCATCAGGCCCGACGGCAGGCCTTCGGGCAGCTCCGGCACGTTGAAGATCGAGCGTGAGACGTCGGCGCGCACGACGACCGGCGCGAAGTTCTCGCGCGGCGACCGCCCGGTCAGCGCCGCGAGCGCACCTTCGAGCAGGCCGATGCCCTGGCGCGCGCGGGCGAGGTTCGCGATGACGTCGGAGCGCTCGGCCTCGGCCTGCTTCAGGTCGTAGTCGCCGATGATGCCGCCCTCGTACCGGTCGCGCTGCAGGCGCACCGTGTCCTCGCGCGTCGCGAGCGTGTCCTGCAGCAGCCGGTACTCGGCGTCGGCCGCGCGCAGACGGAAGTACGCGTTGGCAACGTCGGCCGCGACGGCGCTCTTCACCGTCTGCTGGAAGTACCGCGACGCCGCGAGCTCGTTGCGCGCGGCGAGACTGCCGCTGCGGAACTTGCCCCACAGGTCGAGCTCGTAGCCGAGGTCGATCGACACGCCGTAGTTGTTGCTGACGAGCGGCGGCGGAATGACGGGCGAGCCGGCGCCCGAGACGCGCGATCGCGACGCGCCGACGTTCAGGTTGGCGTTCGGATAGAGGTACGACTGCGCGAGCAGCAGGTTCGCCCGCGCGAGCTCGATGCGCGCGAAGGCGGAGGCGACGTCGTAGTTGTACGCGAGCGCCTCGTCGATCAGCGCTGTGAGCGCGGGATCCTCGAACGTGAGCCACCAGCGCTCGAGGAGCTTCTTCTGCGCCTCGCTCGGCGCGTCCATCACCGGAAGGTCGACGTCCGGCGCCTTGGGCTGCGTCACCGCGCAGCCCGCGAGCGCCGCGCCGAGCGCGAGCGCGGCGAAGAGGCGTGGCGTGGGCCTATTCATGGTCGCCTCGTGTTCCGGAGACCGGAGGATGGCCCGGCGTCTGCACGGCAGGCCTCGCATGGAGCGCGTGCGCGTGCTCGATCTCCTTCACCAGGTCGTCGTGCGATCGCGGCTCGGACAGCCGCCGGTCGAAGATCACGCGGAAGAACAGCGGCACGAAGAAGATCGCGAGGAACGTCGCGGCGACCATCCCGCCCATGACGCCGGTTCCCACCGACTGGCGCGCGCCGGCGCCCGCGCCGGTCGAGATCGCGAGCGGCAGCACGCCGAGGATGAACGCGAGCGAGGTCATCAGAATCGGCCGGAAGCGCAGCCGCGCCGCCTCGATCGCGGCCGCGGACGCCGACATTCCTTCCTCGTGCTTCAGCACCGCGTATTCGACGATCAGGATCGCGTTCTTCGCGGCGAGGCCGAGCAGCGTCACGAGGCCGATCTGGAAATAGACGTCGTTGTTCATGCCGCGCAGGTACACGGCCGCCAGCGCGCCGAACGTGCCGAACGGCAGCGCCAGCAGCACCGACAGCGGCAGCGACCAGCGCTCGTACTGCGCGGCGAGGATCAGGAACACCATGATCACGGCGAGCACGAGCGCGAACGTCGATGCGCCGCCCGAGCGCTTCTCCTGGTAGCTGACGCCGCCCCAGTCGAAGCCGAAGTCGGCGGGCAGCACCTCGGAGGCGATCTGCTCGACCCGCGCGATCGCCTGGCCGGACGACACGCCCGGCGCGCCCTGCCCGAGGACCTTGACCGCCGGCAGGTTGTTGAACCGGTCGAGCGAATCGGGACCCGAGCTGAAGCGGACCGTCGCCAGCGCGTTGATAGGCACCATCGTGCCGTCGCGCGCGCGCACGTAGACGCCGCCGATGTCGTCGGGCCGCTTGCGGAACTGCGGCTCGGCGCTCATCAGCACCTGCCAGGTGCGCCCGTACTTGTTGAAGTCGTTGACGTAGTAGGTGCCGAGCGTGCCGGCGAGCGCGCCGTAGAGATCGTCGAGCGACACGCCCAGCTTCTTCGCCTTCTCGCGGTCGACGTCGACGCTGACCTGCGGCACGGTGGCGCGCCAGAACGTCTGCGCGCCGCCGAGCATCGGGTCCTGGTTGGCCTTGCCGAGGAACGCGTAGGTCATCTCCTGCAGGCGCTTGGCGCCGCCGTCGCCGCGGTTCTGGATGTAGAACTCGAAGCCGCCGGCGGTGCCCAGCCCGAAGATCGCCGGCGGACCGAACGCGAGCACCAGCGCCTCCTTGATTCCCATCGTGCGGCCGAACAGCTCGCCGACCAGCTGCTGCGTGCCGACGGTCCGCTCGTCCCACGGGACCTGCGTCACGAAGATCGTCGCGGCGTTGTTCCGGAACCCGCCGCCGATGAAGTCGAGGCCCGCGAACGAGACGATGTCCTTGTTCGCCGGATTCGCGCGCATCTGCTCCTCGACCTGCTTCACGACCTTCTCGGTGCGATCGAGCGACGCGCCGTCGGGCAGGATCACCGCCGCGATGTAGAAGCCCTGGTCCTCGTCGGGCACGAGGCTGCCCGGCGTCAGGCGCCAGAGGCCCGCGGTGATCGCCACCATTCCGATGAACAGGAGCGCGCCGAGCAGCCCGCGCCGGATCATGAAGATCACGCCGTCGGTGTAGCCGTGCGTGACGCGCGCGAAGAAGCGGTTGAACATCTGGAAGAAACGGCCGGGCGGCTTGTGCGAGTGCGACAGCATCAGCACGCACAGCGCGGGCGACAACGTAAGCGCCATGAGCCCCGAGATCACGACCGAGATCGCGATGGTCACCGCGAACTGGCGATACAGCTCGCCGGTGAGCCCGCCGAGGAACGCGATCGGCACGAACACCGCGGTCAGCGTGAGGACGATCGCGATGATCGGGCCGGTCACCTCGCGCATCGCCTTGATCGCGGCGTCGCGCGGCGGCAGCTTGTCCTCCCGCATGATCCGCTCGACGTTCTCCAGCACGACGATCGCGTCGTCGACGACGATGCCGATCGCGAGCACCATGCCGAACAGCGTCAGCGTGTTGATCGAGTAGCCGAGGACCTGGAGCCCCGCGAACGCGCCGATCAGCGACACCGGCACGGCGAGGAACGGGATCACCGCGGCGCGCCAGCTCTGCAGGAACAGGTAGACGACGAGGAACACGAGCAGCATCGCTTCGCCGAGCGTGAACAGCACCTCCTTGATCGACACCTCGACGAAGCGCGTCGTGTCGTACGGCACCGAGTAGGCGAGGCCGGCGGGGAAGCGCTTCGCGAACTCGTCGACGCGCCCGGTCACGCTCTTCGCGACCTCGAGCGCGTTGGCGCCCGGCGACAGGAAGATGCCGACCAGCGTCGCCGACTTGCCGTTGATGCGGCCGTTGAACTCGTAATCCTTGCTGCCGAGCTCGACGCGCGCGACCTCGTTCAGGCGCACCGTCGAGCCGTCGGGGCTCGCGCGCACGATGATCTCGCCGAACTCCTTCGCGTCGGCGAGGCGGCCCTTGGTGGTGATCGTGTAGACGAGATCCTGCGACGGGCCGATCGGCGATGCGCCGACCTTGCCGGCGGCGAACTGCGCGTTCTGCTCGTTGATCGCGGCGACGACGTCGGCGGGCGTCAGCTTGAGCTGCGCGAGGCGATCCGGCTTGATCCAGATCCGCATCGCGTAGTCCTTCGCGCCGAAGATCTGGACGTTGGTCGTGCCGGGCAAACGTTTCAGCTCGTCGAGCACGTTCAGCGTGACGTAGTTCGAGATGAAGAGGTCGTCCTTGGTGCCGTCGGGCGAGTAGAACGCGAGCACCTGGAGGAACGCGCTCGAGCCGCGCTCGACGGTGACGCCCTGGCGGCGCACCTCGAGCGGCAGCCGCGGCTCGATCTGCTTGGTCCGGTTGCTGACGTTGATCGCGGCCTGGTCGACGTTGGTGCCGATCTCGAACGTCACCTGGATCTGCACGAGCCCGTTCGACGCCGAGTTGGAGCTCATATAGATCATGCCGGGCACGCCGTTGATCGCGTTCTCGAGCGGCGCGGCGACGGTCTGCTCGACGACTTCGGCCGAGGCGCCCGGGTAGATCGCCTGCACGGTGACGACCGGCGGCGCGATCTCCGGGTATTGCGCGATCGGAAGCACGCGCATCGACGCGAGGCCGGCGAGCACCAGGAAGATCGAGATGACCGCCGCGAAGATCGGGCGGTCGATGAAAAAGCGCGAGAGCATGGGTGGGCGCCTTTAGGACTTGGCGGGCGGCGCGGCCTTCGCGTCGTCCTTCTTTTCGTCCTTCGCCTTGGGCACCGGCGTTGAAGGCGTCCCGGGTGCGCCGGGCGCTCCGGGCGGCGGGCCGGTCATGATCGGCGAGCCCGGGCCCATCACGCGCGCGACGCCGTCGACGATCACCTTGTCGCCGGCCGCAAGGCCGCCTTCGACGATCCACAGGTTCTGGCCGTCGGCCACGACCCAGGGCCCGAGCGTCACCGGACGCGGCTGCGCGATGTCCTTGCCGTCCTTGTCCTTGGCGGGCACGTAGACGAACTTGCCCTGCGGCCCGTCGAGCACGGCGGTCTGCGGCACGGAGATCGCGTTCTTGCGCACCGCGCCCTTGAGCTGCACGCGGACGAACTGGCCGGGCTTCAGCGCCTGGTCGCGGTTGGGAAGCTCGGCGCGCATCTCGTAGGTCCCGGTCGCCGGGTTGATGCGCGTGTCGGCGAAGTTGATCCGCCCCTGGCGCGGGAACGTCGTGCCGTCCGCGAGCTTGATCACGACGTCGAAGCCGTTGTCCTTCGGCAGCACGAGGCGGCCGGCCGCGACCTGCTTGTTGATCTCGAGCTGCTCGTTCTCCGAGATGTTGAACGGCACCCAGATCGGGTCGACCTGCGAGATGACCGTGAGCAGCGTCTCGTTCGCGTTGACGAGGCTGCCTTCCGACTTCATCGCGCGGCTCGACAGCCCCGCCACCGGTGCGTTGACCTTGGTGTAGCCGAGGCTGAGCTGCACCTCGGCCGCGCGCGCTTCGGAGGCCTTGAGGCCAGCGCGCGCGAGCTCGGCGTTCGAGACCGCGTCGTCCGCTTCCTTCTGACCCACCGCCCGGCGCTCGGCGAGCGGCTTGAGGCGCGCCGCCTCGCGCTCGGCCTGCGCGACCTGCGCCTGCGCGCGTGCGACGTCGGCAAGAACCGCGTTGTACTGCGCCTGCAGCGGCTTGGGATCGATCTCGAACAGCGGCTGGCCGGGCCGCACGGGTCCGCCTTCCGCATAGAGCTTCTTCTCGAGGATCCCGGTCACGCGCGCGCGGACCTCGACGTCCTTCGACCCGGTCGTCTGGCCCACGTATTCCCAGGACACCGGGAGGTCGCGGGCGGTCACTTCGGCGATCGTCACCTGGGCGGGCGGAAACCCGTGCGAGCCGCCCTGATGGCCCTGGCCGCAGCCGGCGAGGACGAGCGCCGCGGCGGCGGCGGCGAGCATGGACGGGCGAGCGGCGGTTACGAGGGACATGGCAGGGCTCTCTTGACGGAGGGTGCTGCAGCGCAACTTGACGCGGACCGCCAAAATTACATACATTCACGAACGTTTGCAACCCTTTTGTTGTCCGGGCAACCCTTCCGATGGTCCGTCGCACCCGCGTAGAGGCCGCCGCCACGCGCGAGCAGCTGCTCGACGCCGCCGAGCGCGTGTTCCGCGACCATGGCGTGACCCGGACCTCGCTCGCCGAGATCGCGGCCGAGGCCGGCGTCACGCGCGGCGCCGTGTACTGGCACTTCCGCGACAAGGCCGACCTGTTCGCCGCGATGTGCGAGCGCGCGACGAGCCCGATGGACATGCTCGCCGAGCAGGCGCGCGAATCGAAGGAAGCCTCGCCGCTCGCGTCGCTCCGCGCGCTGTGCGTCGACACGCTGCTGCACCTGGGCGGCGACGACCGCGCTCGCGCGGTGCTCGAGATCGTGTTCCACAAGAGCGAGCTGTCGGGCGAGCTCGCGTCGGCCGGCGAGCGGCACGACCGCGACTGCCACTACGCCCGCGTCTGCGTCGAGACCGTCGTGCGCCGCGCGATCGAGCGCGGCGAGCTGCCGGGCGACACCGACGCCGCGCTCGCCGTGCACGCGATCTTCGCGTACATCACCGGGATCATGCACGAGTGGACGCTCGAGCCGGCCGCCTACGACCTTCTCGCGAGCGCGCCCGCGCTTGTCGACACGTTCCTCGCGGGTCTGGTTGCGCAACCGCCGAGGGTGCGTGCGGCGGCGGCCATCGCATAACTAGTAACATCGCGTTCGACCGGACTTCGCCGGTCAACGCGATCGGTCACGTTTCCGAGCGGAACCCAGATGAATGCTGTGAAGACCGTCGGCGTCGTCGGCGCCGGCACGATGGGCAACGGGATCGCGCAGGCGTGCGCGACCTCCGGCATCGATGCGTTGATGATCGACGTGTCGGACGCGGCGCTCGACAAGGGCCGCGCGGCGATCGCCGGGAGCCTCGAGCGCCTGGTGAAGAAGGACAAGCTCGCGCCGGCCGACCGCGACGCGGCGCTCGCCCGCGTGCGCGCGACGACGCGCTACGAGGAGCTCGCGAGCGTCGACCTCGTGATCGAGGCGGCGACCGAGAACCCGGCGGTCAAGATCGAGATCCTGCGCAGGATCGACGCGATCGCGAAGCCCGGCGCGATCGTCGCGTCGAACACGTCGTCGATCTCGATCACGCAGCTCGCCGCGGTGACCGGGCGCGCCGACCGCTTCCTCGGCATGCACTTCTTCAATCCGGTGTCGATGATGGCGCTGGTCGAGCTGATCCGCGGCCTGCAGACCTCGGACGCGACGATCGCCGCGGCCGATGCGCTCGCCCGGAAGCTCGGCAAGACGCCGATCGTCGTGAAGAACAGCCCCGGCTTCGTCGTGAACCGGATCCTGTGCCCGATGCTGAACGAGGCGGTGTTCGCGCTGCAGGAAGGGCTTGCGAACGCCGAGGCGATCGACGAGGGCATGAAGCTCGGCTGCAACCATCCGATCGGCCCGCTCGCGCTGTGCGACATGATCGGGCTCGACGTGCTGCTCGCCGTGATGAACGTGTTCTACGCCGACTTCAACGACCCGAAATACCGGCCCGCTCCGCTCCTGCGCGAGATGGTGGCGGCGGGCTGGCTCGGCCGGAAGACCGGGCGCGGTTTTTACCCATACCCAGCGAAGTGAGCGTGCGCTCACATTCGCTGAAGGCCTTGTCATGAGCTTGCTGGGGAGGGGCGCTGTCGCGATCTGGCACGACATCGCGCCCGAGGGGCGCGACGCGTTCTACGCCTGGCACGGACGCGAGCACATGCCCGAGCGCGCCGCGGTCCCGGGATTCCTGCGCGGCCGGCGCTACATCGCGATCGACGGGACGCCCGAGTTCTTCAACCTCTACGAGACCGCGTCGACCGCGGTCCTCGCCGGCCACGACTATCTCGAGCGGCTCAACCATCCGACGCCGTGGACCGTCGCGACGGTCAAGCACTTCCGCGGCGTCGCGCGCTCGCTGTGCGAGGTCGCGCACTCGCGCGGCGACGGCGAGGGCGGGCTGATCGCGACCTACCGCTACGACGTCGCCGACGCCGACGCCGCGAGCCACCGCATGGCGATGCGCGACGCGCTCGACCGGCTCGTCGATTCGAACGGCATCGCCGGCGCGCACCTGCTCGTCGCCGACACCGATGCGAGCGCGATCGAGACGGCCGAAAGGCGGGCGCGCGCGAGCGGGACCGAGGTCCCCCGTTGGGTCGTGCTGGTCGAGGGCTGGGGCGACGCGGAATCCTTCGCCGCGCAGGCCGATGCGTTCGCGGACGACGCCGCGTTCGCCGGCGCGTCGCCGGACGTGGCCGTCTACCGCCTGCAGAACGCGCGTGTTCGCTAGCGCACGAACGCGAGGTCGACTTCGCCGACCTGCGTCAGCGTCGCGCGCACCTTGCACGGCCGGTCGATCGGCCTGGGCGGCGTGCAGCTCCCCGTCGTGATCACCTGGCCGGCCTTGAGCCCGCCGAGCTTGTCGCATTGCGCGTTCGCCCACGTGACCAGCGGCAGCCACGGATCGCGCTGCGGATGGCCGCCGGGCGCGCCGTGCACGCGCTCGCCGTCGATCCAGAGCACGACCTCGAGCGCATTGAGGTCGAGCGCGCGAAAGTCGCGCGTCTCGGTCCCGCACACGTAACCGGCGTTGCCCTGCAGGTCGGCGACGAAACGCGGGAACGGCGTCCCGGTCGACGGCATCCCGCCGCGCGCGGCGATCAGCTCGGCGCCGACGAGCACCGCCTCCACCGCCTCCGAGACCTCCGCGTGCGAGTAGGCCCGGCCCGGCCGCGGCGGCAGGTCGTGCGCGAGCCGGAACGCGATCTCGATCTCGAGGATCACCGGGCGGTCGTGCGGGAGCGCGATCGTCGCGCCGCTGCGCGTCATCAGGCCCTCGACCATCGGGGCGGCGACCGCATGCCGGTCGGGCCCGAAGCCGGTCTTCCACCCGCCGACGCGCTCGCCGAGCGCGTGCACGACGGAAGCTTGCGCGTCGTAGGCGTCCGCGATCGACAATGCGTGCGTGCCGAGCGTGTCGGGCGGCGCGGCGCGGCCGCTGCGGATGGCGGCGGCGAGCGAGTGGGCGAGCGTGGCGTGCGTGCTCATCGGTGCTTCCGGGTCGGGAAAGGTGCCGATTCTAGCCGCTGGGGCGCGCGCCGCCTTCGTAGTCGCGCAGGCGTCCAAGATCGAGCACGGTCACGCCGCCGTAGTCGACGCGCACCATGCCCTCGGCCTCGAGGCGCTTGAGCGCCTGGTTGACGCGCTGGCGCGAAAGCCCCACGAGCTGGCCGAGCTCCTCCTGCGAGATCGGAAGCGTCGCACCGAGCCCCGGATAGAGCACGGGATTGAACAGACCCGCGATCGAGCGCGCGAGCCGTGCCTCGGGGCCGTGCAGCCGGCCATGCTCGACCATCGCGATGAACTGGCCGAGCCGCTCGTTGAGCTGCGTCAGCAAGAACCGGTTGAATGCGAAGTTGCCGTCGATCAGGCGCGCGAAGGTCGCGCGCGGCACGTACGCCACGAGCGAGTCGCGCAGCGCGACGACGTCGTAGCGGCGCGGCTCCTCCTTGAGCAGCGATCCCTCGCCGAACCAGCCGCCGGTCCCGATGCCCGTGTAGCTCATCGGCTTGCCTTCGCGCGACACGCTCGCCATCTTGACCAGCCCGTCGACGACGCCGACCCAGTAGTCGACGGACTCCCCCTTGCGGCACACGAGCGCCCCGGCCGCGACGCGCATCAGCTTGGTCTCGGCGACGATGCGATCGACCTCGGCGGGCGCGAGCGCGCGCGCCCAGGCGTTCGCGTCGAGCATGCGGCGCAGCCGGGCGGCGGGGAGGTCGTTCATGCGTGGCGGGACAAGTGTCGGCCCGGCGACATCCTGCTCGCGCAGCCGCGGCTAGGGTTCGCCTGTCGCCACGATTCTACGGACCGGAAACGCGTTGCCGGGCTTGCGGTCAGGACCTACACTGGCCGGCCCGGCGGGGCATGCCCGCCGGCGATGGGACGCGCGCCCGGCAGAGGCGCCGCCCGGCAGCGACGTCTGCGCGCATCGCGCGACACGAGGAGGAAGGGTGGCCGAGGCGCTCGACACGTTCCCGCGCCGGATGCTCCGTCATGCGAGCGTCCGGCCCCGCCATCCGGCGACGCGCGAGAAGGACCTCGGCATCTGGCAGACCTCGAGCTGGAGGGATGTCGCGGGCGAGGTGCGCGCGATCGCCTGCGGCCTCGCGTCGATCGGCTTTCGGCGAGGCGACCACCTCGCGATCATCGGCGACAACCGGCCGCGCCTGTACTGGTCGATGGTCGCCGCGCAATGCCTCGGCGGCGTGCCGGTGCCGATGTACCAGGATGCCCCGGCGAACGAGTTCGTCTTCGTGCTGAACGACGCGCGCATCGCGTTCGCGATCGTCGAGGACCAGGAGCAGGTCGACAAGATGCTCGAGGCCCGGCCGCAGGTGCCGT
>DATBSV010000031.1:0-3586 GCA_036559685.1 Casimicrobiaceae bacterium | reverse complement strand
CGCGCCGATGACGGCGTCGCTGATCTTCATGTCGAAGCGATCAGGGGGCGACGGTCGATCGCGCGCGCGGAAGGTTCGAGGCCAGGTGTCGCCCGTCGAACGGCGGAACCTCCGCGCCGCGGAGATTCCGACGATCGTCGCGGTTCGCGGCCGGGCGAAGCGTCACTTCGCGAGGCCCACCGCCTTCATCGTCTTGCCCATCGCGGCGTCGCCGCGCGCCATGAAGGCCGCGAACTCGGCACCCGGCGCCCACGCGGTGCCGTAGCCCTTGCTCGCCGCGAAGTCCTTCCACTCCTTGCTTTCGGAGATTTTCTGGATCGTCGCGATCAGCTTCGCGGTCACGTCGGCCGGCAGGCCCTTGGGCGCCGCGATGCCGCGCCAGGCCGCCACCGGATAGTTCATGCCGAGCGACTGCTGCATCGTCGGAACGTCCGGGAACAGGGGCGTGCGCTTGTCGTCCATCACCGCGAGCGGCCGCGCCTTCCCGGCCTCGATCAGCGCGCGCGCTTCCGGCAGCGAGCAGGTGACGATGTCGACGCCGCCCGCGACCAGGTCCTGCATCGCCGGCGCGGCGCCGTTGGACGGCACCCAGGGGATCGTGGCCTGCGGGATCTTGAGCTCGTCCAGCATGCCGGCGAGCGCGAGGTGCCAGATACCGCCCTGCCCCGTGCCCGACGCCTTCATCTTGCCCGGGTTGGCCTTCGCGGCGTCCAGCACTTCCTTGACCGACTTGTAGGGCGAGTCCGCGCGCACCGTGAACCCGGCCGGGTCCGAATTGACCAAGGCGAGGGGCGTATACGACGTCGGGCCCAGCTCGGTCAGGCCCTGCCAATGCATCATCGTGATTTCCACGGTAATCATGCCCACCGTGTAGCCGTCGGGCGGCGCGGTGGCGATGGCGCTGTGGCCGACGACGCCGCTGCCCCCGGTGCGGTTGACGACGTTCACCGGCTGTCCGAGCTCCTTTTCCATCATCACCGCGAAATAGCGGGCAGTGCCGTCGGTGCCTCCTCCGGCGCCCCAGGGGACGACGAACGTGATCGGGCGTTCGGGATAGGCGGCACCCGCGGCACCGGCGGACAAGGCGAGGGCCAGCGCAACGGCGCGGACGAGGGTCTTCATGGGATTCCTCCAGGGTGACGGAACGCCCGCGGCCGGATCTTGGCGCCGATTCCGCGGGCAATCGTTGGCGCAACGACGGTAGCCCAAGCCGGGAGTGGCGGTCAAGCGTTCCGACCCGTCCGGGCGAATGCGGCGAGCTCGCGCGCGATCGCGCCGAGATCGCGCTCGAGCCGCGCGTAGCCGGCGGTGGGCACGAGCGTCGTTTCGTCCATGTAGAGCGTGCGCTTGAGCTCGATTTGAAGGCTGTGGCGCCGCTCGGCAGGCCGGCCGTGCTTGCGCACGATCTCGACGCCCTTGTACGGGTCGTTGAGCGCGACCGAGTAGCCACGCGCGGCGAACAGCTCGGCCACGAGGCGCGTGAACGCGACGTCGCAGGTCGTTCCATCGCGATCGCCGAGTACGACATCGCTGCGCTCGCGGCCCGGGTCGTCCGACAACGCGTCGCCGACCGCGGGCATCGAGTGGCAGTTGACGTGCCACACCGCGCCGAACGCACCGTGTCGCTCGTCGAGCGCGCGCGCCAGGGCGTCGTGGTAGGGCCGCCAGCAACCTTCGATGCGCCGCTCGACCTCGGCGACGCTCAAGCCCCGCGCGTACATCGGCGCACCGCCGCGCGCGAGCCGCCACACGAGACCGATCCCCTGCTGGGTCTTCCGCGTGAGCTTCACCGGTCCCGGCCAGGTCTCGCCGGCCGCGAACAACGCCGGATCGATGTCCTCGAGGCTGCGGTTGGGGTCGATCCAGGCGCGTGGGAAGTTCGCCTCGACGAGCGTCGCGCCATGCGCGAGCGCGCCGCGCCATAGACGCGCGACGTGCGTGTCCTCGGCCTGCCGCAGCAGCTCGCGCGGCACCGCGCAGTCGAAATCGACCGGGTAGGCCTCGCCCGAGTGCGGCGAGTCGAGCACGAGGGGCGCCGGCGCGCCGGCCGGATCGTGACGCGTGACTGCGCTCATGCCGCGGCGACCGACGTCGCGTCGTTGAGCCAGCACGCCGAGTAGCGTCCCGGCGCGATCTCGATCAGCGGGGGCGCGGTCTCGCGGCAGCGCGGCATCGCATGCGGGCAGCGCGGATGGAAGTGGCAGCCGCTCGGCGGATCGAGCGGCGACGGAATCTCGCCTTTCACCGGCACGAACACGCGCTTGCGCGCCTCCACGCGTCCGATCCCGCCCAGCAGCGCCTGCGTGTACGGATGGTTCGGCGCTTCGAACAGCTCGGGGGTCGGACCGCTCTCGACGACGCGGCCGAGGTACATGATCACGACGCGGTCGCTGATGTGCTGGACGACGCCGAGGTCGTGGCTGATGAAGAGATAGGTCAACGAAAGCGCCCTGCCGAGCTCCATGAACAGGTTGAGCACCTGCGCCTGGATCGAGACGTCGAGCGCCGCGACCGATTCGTCGCACACGAGGAACTCGGGCTTGACCGCGAGCGCGCGCGCGATGCCGATGCGCGCGCGCTGACCGCCGGAGAACTGGTGCGGGAAGCGGCGCATCAGCGTTGGGTCGAGGCCGACACGGTTGAGCTGCAGGCCGACGTACTCGACCTGCTGGCGCCGCGCGATCATGCCGTGCGCGACCGGCGCCTCGCCGACGATGTCGACGACGCGCATGCGCGGGTTCAGCGACGCGTAGGGATCCTGGAAGATCATCTGCATGCGCAGCTGCTGCTCCCGCGCGGGGCCCGGCGCGAGCCCGTCGATCGGGGTCCCTTTCCAGCGGCGCTCGCCGTTGCTGAGCGGCAGCAGGCCGACGGCGAGCCGACCGAGCGTCGACTTGCCGCAGCCCGACTCGCCGACGAGCCCGACGACCTCGCCCGACGCGATCGCGAGATCGACGTTGTCGACCGCGCGCACGACTTCCTCGCGCATGTTCGCGCCGGCGAGGTTCGCGAGGCGCGCGGCGACGTCCAGCGGCTTGACGAAGCGCTTCGACACGCCGCGCAGCTCGATCAGCGGGACGGTCGTCAGTTCCATGCGACGAGCGGATGGTGGCAGCGGCGGCCGCGGAGCGGATCGTCGGTCGCGACGATCATCGCGGGCGCTTCGGCGCATTCGGCGTCGGCGCGGCTGCAGCGCTCGCGGAACGCGCAACCGGCAGGGAGGCCGATCAGCGAAGGCGTCATGCCGGGGATCTGCTTCAGGCGCGCGCCGCGCACGTTGCGCGACGGCACGCTGTCGAGCAGGCCCTGGGTGTACGGATGCGCCGGCGTGTCGAGCACCTGCTCGGTCGTCCCCTGCTCGACGATGCGTCCCGCATACATGACGCAGACGCGGTCCGCCAGCCCGGCGACGACGGACAGGTCGTGCGTGATCCAGACCAGCGCGGTGCCGGTCTCGCGCGCGAGCTTCTGCACCTCGTAGAGGATCTGGCCCTGGATCGTGACGTCGAGCGCGGTCGTCGGCTCGTCGGCGATGATCAGGTCGGGCTTGTTGAGCAGCGCGATCGCGATCGCGACGCGCTGGCGC
>DATBSV010000030.1:0-8381 GCA_036559685.1 Casimicrobiaceae bacterium | reverse complement strand
CCTGCCGCATCAGCGCGTGCGTGTGTTCGCGCGACGTCGGCGCCGGCAGCTGCAGCACGAGATCCCGCGGCGCGCCGACGCGGTCGAGCTCCTCGTGCACGAACGAGAGCAGCAGCGCGAGCGTGGATGCGCCCTTCGGCGACGGCGCGAGGATGATCGCGTTCCTGCCCTTGAGCGCGTTGAGGATGTTGTTCGCCGGCGTCGCGCCGGGATTCGTCGACGGCGTGATCGCCGCGATCACACCGGCCGGACGGGCGATCTCGATCAGGCCGCGCTCGCGGTCCTCGCTGATGACGCCCACCGACTTCGCACCGCGCAAGTCGCGCAGCAAACCGACCGTCTTGCGGCGGTTCTTCGCGATCTTGTCGGCGACGTCGCCCATGCCGCTGTCGCGCACGGCGAGCTCGGCAAGCGCGCGGTTGCGCGACGGCTCCACGATCGCCCAGGCGGCGGCGACCGCGAGCTCGTCGGCGCGCGCCTGGTCGGCGTCAGCGATCGTGCGCTGCGCAGCCCGCGCGCGCGCCACGATCGCCGCGATGTCGTCGCGGACGCTGGCCGAATGCAGCACGTCGTCGCGCTTGTTCATTCGGGGGTGATCTTCGCCTCGCGGATTACGTACTCCCACTTCCCGAGCTCGTCCTTGATGATGGCTTCGAACTCCACCGGGGAATTGGAGACCGCCTCCGCGCCCTGCGCGAAGAGCTTCTCCTTGACGTCAGGCAGCGCGAGCACCTTGACCATCGCCGCGTTGAGCCTCGCCACGATCGGCGCGGGCGTCTTCGCCGGGACCAGTACGCCGTACCAGGACTCGACGACGACGTCGAGCCCGCCCTCGGCGATCGTCGGCACTTCCGGCGCCGACGCGCTGCGCTTCGCGCTCGCAACGGCCAGTGCCTTCACGCGCCCGGCCTTGACGAACTGGAGCGCGGCCGGCATCGAGACGATCGCAAGCTGCACCTGGCCGCCGATCACGTCGGTCATCGCCGGACCGCCGCCCTTATAAGGGACGTGCGTCATCTGCACGCCCGACTTGAGCTTCAGGAGCTCCCCCGCGATGTGGGCAGGCGACCCCACGCCGACCGATGCGTAGTTGACCTTGCCCGGGTTCGCCTTCATCCACGCAAGGAGCTCCTGCATGTTGCTCGCGGGCACCGACGGATTCGCGACCAGGATCTGCGGGATCGACGCCGCGAGGCTGATCGGGATGAAGTCGCGCTCGACGTCGTAGCCGAGCTTGGGGAACAGCTTCGGGTTGATCGTGTGCGACGAGAGCGTCAGCAGGATCGTGTAGCCGTCCGGCGGAGCCTTCGACGCGATCTCCGTGCCGACGCTGCCGCCGGCGCCGCCCTTGTTGTCGATGACGATCGACTGTCCGAGCTCGAGCGAAAGCTTCTCGTTGACGATGCGCGCGACGACGTCGGTGCCGCCGCCCGGCGGGTAAGGCACGATCATCCGGATCGGCTTGTTGGGATAGTCCTGCGCGTGCGCGAGCCCGGCGGCGAGCGCGAGCGCGGCTACAATCGTGCGGTACATGGGGTCTTCCTCTCCGTTACCTGGCGACGGTCGACTGGTACTTCGCGAGATGGCGCTTGGGCAGCGCGAGCGCGTCGCGGCGGAACGGGTCGCCGAGCTCGCGCGTCACCATCATCTCGAGGACGGTGGTCTTGCCCTCGCGCTGCGCGGCCGCCGCGGCGCGCAGCGCCGGGCCGACATCGGAGAGCTTCTCGATGCGGTGACCCTCGGCCCCCATCGCGTTCGCGACAGCCGCCCACGACGGCTGCTTGTCGAGGTTCACGCCGACGAAGCGGTTCGCGTAGAAGTCGACGTGGTTCTTCTTCTCGGCGCCCCACTGGCCGTTGTTGAAGACGACCGCGGTGACCGGAATGCTCTCGCGCACGCAGGTCTGCAGCTCGCCGAAGCTCATGCCCCACGCGCCGTCCCCGACGTACGCGATCGCCGGGCGGTCGGGCGCGGCGACCTTCGCGCCGATGATCGTCGGGAACGCGTAGCCGCAATTGCCGAAGCTCATCGCGGCGAACATCGAGCGCGGGCGGTCGAAGCGCAGGTAGCTGTTCGACACCGAGCATATGTTGCCGATGTCGGTCGACACCATCGCCCCGTCGGGCATCGCGCGCTCGAGCTCGCGCAGCATCTGGCGCGGATGCATGTGCGACGAGGCCTTGGACTGTTCGAGCGACCAGGTGTCCTTCTCGTGCGTCCAGCCGTCGAGCTCGCTCTCCCACGCGGCCTTCTCCGCGTTGACCTTCTCGAGGCGTTCGTTCCGGTTCGCATGCGACGCGAGGTGTCGACCCTGCAGCCTGGCGATCAGCGCGAGCGCCGCGGCTTTCGCATCGCCGCAGATGCCGACGGTGATCGCCTTGACCAGGCCCAGCATCTTCGGATCGGCGTCGATCTGGATGATCTTCGCGTGCTTCGGCCAGTAGTCGATGCCGTGCTGCGGCAGCGTGCCGAACGGCCCGAGGCGCGTGCCGAGCGCGAGCACGACGTCGGCCTGGCCGATCAGCTTCATCGCGGCCTTGCTCCCCTGGTAGCCGAGCGGGCCGCACCACAGCGCATGCTTCGACGGGAACGCGTCGTTGTGCAGGTAGCTGCACGCGACCGGCGCCTGCAGCAGCTCCGCGAGCTTGACCGCCTCGGCCTGGCCATTCGCCATGACGACGCCGCCGCCCGCGAGGATCACCGGGAAGCGCGCGGACGCGAGCAGCGCTGCGGCTTCGTCGAGGCTCTTCTCGCCGCCCGCGCCGCGCTCGATCGCGAGCGGCCGCGGGATCTCGCATTCGATGTCGCCGTAGAAGAAGTCGCGCGGGATGTTGAGCTGCGTCGGGCCGAGCTCCAGGTGAGCGCGATCGAACGCGCGGCCGGTGAGCTCGGCCATGCGCGCCTTGTTGTTCACGTGCGCCTGGTACTTGGTGATCTTGCTGAAGATCGGCAGCTGCTCGGTCTCCTGGAAGCCGCCGAGGCCCAGCGTCATCGAGCCGGTCTCCGGCGTGATGCAGACGACCGGCGAGTGCGCCCAGTACGCGGCCGCGATCGACGTCACGAAGTTGGTGATGCCGGGCCCGTTCTGCGCGATGCACACGCCATGGTTCCCGGATACGCGCGAGTAGCCGTCTGCCATGTGGCCGCCGCCCTGCTCGTGCGCCACGGAGATGAAGCGAATGCCGGCGAGCGGAAACAGGTCGAGCGCGTCCATGTACGCGGAGCCGACGATGCCGAACACGTCCTTGACGCCGTGCGCGACTAGCGTCTCGACGAACGCCTCCGACGGAGTCATCGTTTGCCGGCCGGTGGCGGCGGTCGCGAGCGGGGTCGGCAGGTCGGCGGGCTTGTTCATGGGGTCCTCCGGAGAGCGGCGGTCGGCAATCGAGCAGTGTTCCACAGCGGCGCGCCGACGGCAATCCTGCATCGAAATCTGGATGACAGGGTTCCAGTTTTCGATATACTTGGCGTCATGGCGTCCAAACGCGACCGGGTTCCGCCGTTGCTGCGGGCGTTCGCGCTCCTCGAGAAGATCGCGTGCGCCGACGGCCCGATCGCGTTGCAGGAGCTCGCCGCAGGCACGTCGCTTCCCAAGCCCACCGTCTACCGGATGCTCGCGATGCTCGAGTCGGCGGGCCTCGCGATGCGCGAGCCGGACGGACGCCGGATCTCCGCCGGTCCGCGCCTCGTGCGCTTCGCGCTCGACGTGCAGCTCTCCTCCGCCGTGCGTGCACCGCGCCACGCGATCCTGAAGAAGCTCGCCGAGGAGATCGGCGAGACCGTCAACCTGACGATGCTCGACGGGAGCGAGGTCGTGTACCTCGACCGCGTCGAGACCGCGTGGCCGTTGCGCATGACGCTGCAGCCGGGCTCGCACGTTCCGCTGCATTGCACCGCGAGCGGCAAGCTGCTGCTCGCGCTGCTGCCCGCCGCGCGGCGCCGGCGCATCGTCGCGGAGCTCCCGCTGCCGCGCTACACCGACCAGACGATCACCGATGCTCGCGCGCTCGACGCGGAGCTCGCGTCGATCCGCCGCGAAGGCCGCGCAACCGACAACGAGGAGTACCTCGCGGGGCTCGTGTGCGTCGCGGTGCCGGTCGCGGCGTCCGACGGCCGTCCGGTCGCGTGCGTCGCCGTGCACGCGCCGGTCGCGCGCATGTCGCTCGACCGCGCGCTCGAGCACGTTCCAGCGCTGCGCGGCGCGGCCAAAGCTCTAGGCGCTACGTTCGGCGCCGAGCTGCACTGAGCCCAGGATAAGGTCCGCAGCTTTTTCGGCGATCATCACGACCGGCGCATTGGTGTTACCCGACACGAGCGTCGGCATGATCGAGCAGTCGACCACGCGCAGCCCGCGCACGCCGCGCACGCGAAGCTCGTCGTCGACGACGGCCATCGCGTCGTGCCCCATCTTGCAGGTTCCCGACGGGTGGAAGATCGTCGCACCGTAGGCGCGCGCGAACGCGAGCAGCTCGTCGTCGCTCTGCGCGCCCGCGCCTGGCCGGTATTCCTCGGCGACGTACGGCGACAGCGCACGCGTCGCGGCGAGCTTGCGCGTGAACCGCATCGCGGCGATCGCGCACGCGCGGTCCTCCTCGGTCGACAGGTAGTACGGCTGCATCGACGGCGCGGCGAGCGGATCGGGCAAGGCGAGCCGCACGCGTCCGCGCGACGTCGGCCTGAGCTGGCACACGCTCATCGTGAACCCCGGGAACGGGTGCGGCTTCGCGCCGGCGAGGTCCGCCGACAGTGTCGCGAAGTGGAACTGGATGTCCGGCGTCGTCGACGACGGCATCACGCGCGTGAAGAGACCCCCCTGGTTGATGCCGATCGCAAGCGGGCCCTTGCGCTGGAACAGCCACTTCGCGCCAATCCGCAGCTTGCCCCACAACGAGGCGAGATCGTCGTTGGTCGTGATCGGCTTGGTGCACTTGTAGATGAGTCGAAGCTGCAGGTGATCCTGCAGGTTCTCGCCCACACCCGGCAGGTCGTGCGCCACCGGCACACCCATCTCGCGCAGATGCGACGCCGGGCCGATGCCGGAGAGCAGCAGGAGCTGCGGGCTCTGCAACGCGCCCGCGGCGAGGATCACCTCGCGGCGCGCGGCCACCTGCCTGGACTCGCCGCCCTGCCGATACTCGACGCCGGTCGCGCGACCGCCATCGAGCACGACGCGCGTCGCCTGCGCATTCGTCTGGACGCGCAGGTTCGGGCGCGATCGCGCCGGCTTCAGGTAGCCAACCGCGGTGCTGCAGCGCCAGCCATGGTCGGTGAAGAGCTGGTAGTAGCCGACCCCTTCCTGCAGGCCGCCGTTGAAGTCGTCGGTGCGCGGGACGCCGAGCTCGCCCGCGCCGGCGATGATCGCCTCGATCAGCTCGTGCTTCTCGCCGATGTCCGAGCACTTGAGCGGCCCGTCCGCGCCGTGCGTCGCCGACGCGCCGCGCTGGTTGCCTTCGCTGCGAATGAAAAAAGGCAAAACATCCCGCCAGCCCCACCCCGCGTTGCCGTCATGCGCCCACCGGTCGTAATCCTCGGGCTGGCCGCGCACGTAGATGAGGCCGTTGATCGACGAGCTGCCGCCGAGCCCGCGGCCGCGCGGCCAATACACGCGGCGTCCGTCCATCCCCGGATCGGGGTCCGTGGAGAATCCCCAGTTGTACACCGGGTGGAACATCGTCTTGCCGTACCCGATCGGGATGTGGATCCAAAGATAGTTGTCCTCGGGTCCCGCTTCGAGCATCAGGACGCTCGCGCGACCGTCGGCGCTCAGGCGATTCGCGAGCACGCAGCCCGCGGTGCCGCCGCCGATGATCACGTAGTCGTATGCATCCATGTCGCGCGACAACTGGGTTATCGGAATATGAACTGCTGCAGTCCGGAATAAGCGACGGAGTATTGCCATCGGCCCGCGGACTGTCTACATTGCCTCACAGCGCGGCCGCGCATGCGCGCATCTTCGGGGAGGGAACATGAGGCATACAGCATACGGGCGCCTCGCGCTCGCGATCGGCGTCGTCGCGCTCGCGTGCTCGTCGGCATTCGCGCAGACCGCGCAAGCGCCGGTGCGCATGCGCATCCAGACCGCCGTGCCGTCGGCGAGCATCTACTTCGAGCTCCTGAAGAAGATGGGCGACCGCATCGACCGCATGTCGGCGGGACGCGTGAAGATGGAGTTCCTGCCCGACGGCGCGGTCGTGCCGGCGTTCGAGATCCTCGATGCGGTCGACAAGGGCGTCGTCGACGGCGGCTACGCGTGGACGCACTACTGGTCGGGCAAGAATTCGGCCGCAGGACTGTTCAGCAACCCGATGGCCGGCGCCGGCGTGGGCCTCGACCAGCTCTCCCACGTCGCGTGGATCTTCGAGGGCGGCGGCTACGACCTGTACCGCAAGCTCTACAGCGACGTGCTGAAGGTCAACGTCGAGCCGATCTTCGTGCATCCGATGGGGCCGGATCCGCTCGGCTGGTTCAAGACGCCGATCACTTCGACCGCCGACTTCAAGAAGATGAAGTACCGCTCGCCGCCCGGCATCACCGGCGAGATCTTCAAGGAGATGGGCGTCGCCGCGGTCGCGATGCCCGGCGGCGAGATCGTTCCGGCCGCGCAGCGCGGCGTCATCGACGCGGCCGAGTGGATCGGCCCGGCCGACGACCTGCTGCTTGGCTTGCACACGGTGTGGAAGCACTACTACCTGCAGGGACTGCACCAGTCGACCGATATCGGCGAGATCCTGATCAACAAGACTGTCTGGAACAAGCTCTCGCCCGACCTGCAGGAGATCATCCGCACGGCCGCGATGGCGTCGATGATGGAGACCTACACCTACAACGTGGCGCGGAATGCGCGTGCCGTCGTCAGGCTGCGCGATGAGTTCAAGGTGCAGATCCACGACACGCCGAAGGACTTCTTCCCCGAGTTCGTGCGCGCGACCAACGTCGTGCTCGACCGCTACTCGGCGAAGGACGCGTATTTCAAGCAGGTGCTCGACTCGCAGCGCGCATTCGCGAAGACCGTCGTCCCGTACTGGACCAAGATCCTCGACCTGTACAGCAACCTCGGCAACGCGGCGCTCGCGGCGCCGCCGCCGCCGTCGAAGTAGCCGCTACGATCCCTTGTGGGTCAGGCTTCAGCCTGACGCTTTTCCTTCACCGAAGAGCGTCCGGCTGAAGCCGGACCCACAAGGATTTCCCGCCCATCGTGACCTCCGCTCCCTCCGCCGCCGTTCGCCTGGCGAACGCGATCGACGCGCTCACGCGCTTCGTCGGCCGGGCGGTGGCCTGGCTGATCCTTCCGATGGTGCTGTCGCTGGTGTGGGAGGTCGTCGCGCGCTACTTCTTCAACGCGCCGACCGTGTGGGCGTACGACATGACGTTCATGCTGTACGGCACGTTCTTCATGGTCGGCTCGGCGTGGACGCTGCAGAAGGGTGGCCACATCCGCACCGACGTGTACTACGCGAAGTGGTCGTCGCGCACGCAGGCGCGCGTCGACCTCGCCTGCTACGCCGTGCTGTTCTTCCCGGCGATGGCGGTCATGGGGTGGCTCGGCGCCGAGTATTTCTGGAAGTCGTTCGGGCAGAACGAGCGCATCGTCACGAGCCCCTGGCTTCCGATCGTGTGGCCGTTCAAGTTCATGATCCCGGCCACGGCGGTCCTGCTACTGCTCCAGGGCATCGCCGAGTGCATCCGCGCGTGGGGACGGGCGTTCGGTTCCTCGGAGGCTCCGCCGAGCGCGCCGGTCGCCGACGCCGACGGGAGCGTCGTACTGTGAGCACGGAGTGGCTGGGCATCCTGCTGCTCGCCGTGCTGTTCGCCGCGATCTTCATCGGCTTCCCGATCGCGTTCACGCTGATCGCGGTCGGCGCGATCGGCGGCTACCTCGCGCTCGGCCCGCTCGCGCTGCACCTGCTGACCTTGCAGGTGTTCTCGGTGATGCGCGACCCAACGCTCGCATCGGTGCCGTTCTTCCTGTTCATGGGCTACCTGCTCGAGCAGTCCGGATTGATGGAGCGACTGTTCCGCGGCATCCAGCTCGCGCTCGGCGCGGTCCGTGGATCGCTCTATCTCGCCGTGCTGCTGACCGCGACGATCTTCGCGGCGGCGACCGGCATCGTCGGCTCGTCGGTGACGCTGCTCGGCGTGATGGCGGCCCCGGCGATGAAGCGCAGCGGCTACGACATCCGGATGTCGGCGGGCGCGATCACGGCGGGCGGTACGCTCGGCATCCTGATCCCGCCGTCGGTGATGTTGATCGTGATGGGACCGGTCGTCGGCGTTCCCGCGACCGAACTGTTCGCCGCCGCGGTGATCCCCGGGCTGCTGCTGGCGCTGCTCTACATCGTCTACACCCTCGTGCGGAGCTACCTGAACCCCGCGCTGGGGCC